>JAAZCO010000288.1 GCA_012513235.1 Gammaproteobacteria bacterium | reverse complement strand
TCGGTTTCACGACGTGCATCAGCGCCACAGGATGGGCATTTGCACTCATAAAACTCAGGCATTTTATTCAGTGGGTTACCTGAGCCATCGGGAATCACATTCTCAGGTAAAACCACTGGGAGCTGATCTTCAGGTACCGGAACATCGCCACAGTTGGGGCAATGAATAATCGGAATCGGGCAGCCCCAGTAACGCTGACGGCTGATACCCCAGTCGCGTAAACGGAACTGAGTTTTACGCTCACCGTGCGCTTTGGCTTCCAGGTCAGCAACAATGCCATCAAAAGCATCTTGCACGCTTAGGCCATCGTATTTGCCGCTATTCACTGCAGTGACGTTAGTTTTGTCGGCGTACCAGTCATTCCACTCTTGTGCATCAAAGGTGTTGTCTGGATTGCTGGATGCAAACACCTGCTGAATCGGCAGCTGGTAAGTGTTAGCAAAAGCAAAGTCACGCTCATCATGCGCCGGCACGGCCATAACCGCGCCTTCACCGTAACCCCAAAGGACATAGTTCGCGACATACACCGGCAGCTTGTCACCGGTTAATGGGTGAATCACAAACTGGCCAGTGGGTAAGCCTTTTTTCTCCATGGTCGCCATATCGGCTTCCGCCACAGAACCTGCTTTGCACTCAGCAATAAAAGCAGTCAGTTCTGCGTTGTTTTCTGCAGCACGTTGCGCCAAGGGGTGCTCAGCAGCGACGGCTACATAAGTTGCGCCCATCAAGGTGTCAGGACGGGTAGTGTAAACCTTGAGTTGGCCGTCAGTACCGACTGATGCAGCATCGTAATCAAAGAGGATATCGGCGCCGAAGCTTTTGCCAATCCAGTTACGCTGCATAGTTTTAACTTGCTCAGGCCAGCCGTGCATATCATCCAGGCTGGTCAGTAACTCATCTGCGTAGGCGGTGATCTTGAAGTAATACATGGGGATTTCGCGCTTTTCTACCAGCGCATCGGAACGCCAGCCGCGACCATCAATCACTTGCTCATTGGCCAGTACAGTTTGGTCCACTGGGTCCCAGTTGACTGTGCCGACTTTTTTGTAAATGATGCCTTTTTTGTATAGCTGGGTGAACAGCCACTGCTCCCAACGGTAGTAGTCAGGCTTGCAGGTGGTAATCTCGCGCGACCAATCAATCGCCAGACCGAGCTGGGTGAACTGCGCCTTCATATAGGCCATGTTCTCGTAGGTCCAAGCCGCTGGTGCAACTTTATGTTGAATCGCTGCGTTCTCGGCAGGCATACCAAAGGCATCCCAACCCATAGGCTGTAAAACGTTTTTACCGAGCATACGCTGGTGGCGGGCAATCACATCACCAATGGTGTAGTTACGCACGTGCCCCATATGCAGACGACCGCTGGGGTAGGGGAACATCGACAGGCAATAGAAAGTCTCTTTGCCCGGTTGTTCGGTCACTTCAAAGGATTTTTGCTCAGCCCAGTGGCTTTGAGCGGCGGCTTCAATGTCGCGAGGTTGATACTGTTCGTGCATGATTTTATCTGGCTATCGTCAAGAAATTCATAAGAAGGAAGCACCGCAGCGCAACCATGAAAAATATCTGCCTAGCATACATGAGGCAGGCGTAATGAGGGAAACAGCATCTGTGCATCTATTATGTTGATGACGCAATAGCACAACCAATCTCAATAAATTACCCAGAGCGGCATATATGAATGGGTGGAATGCAGCTCTTGAATTGCGGCACAACTAACAACACAAACGCTCACAAGTACTGCGCTGTTGCTGTGGCAAGCGAAGCCATGGATGGCGCAGTGCCTGAGTTGAACCCCGGATGGGTTCATCGAAGGAAAAACAGCAATAGTGCAGTACGCCATACGCACAGCTTTCTAACACGCATTGCATACCACCAATTACTGTGCACGATAACTTAACCGATACATGGCTGCTCCAATCGCCTCATTCAACAACGCTGTGTTATGCCACATCGCTTTACTTTCCGGTATCCAACCCTTGAACGGACGGCCATTAGCACCACTTAAAAACCCAACCGGTGCACTGATCACCGCAAAGCCAAACTGCTCATAACTCCAACGCGAACGCGGCATATGCCACGCATTAGTCACCAGCACCACACGCTGAATACCTTCGGCTTGTAATATTTTGGCGCTGTACTGAGCATTCTCCCAGGTGGTGCGACTTTCACCTTCCAGCCAGCGCGAAGTCACACCAAAATCCTGCTGCAAAGTATCCGCCATAATCTGCGCTTCACTGGGCGGCTGACCAAAATGTAAACCGCCGCTGACAAGAATGGGTAAGTTAGACGCTTTGGCTAAGCGGGCTGCATAACGAATACGTTGCATAGCCATCAGCGACGGCTGGTCTGCTTGCCAAGCCGGGTCGTTTGTTTCACGCCCACCACCCAAGATCACAATCGCATCCGCGCGCTGACTTAAACTCGACCATTGCTGCATGGGTAGGGGCGCTTCTGTTTCTAAGCTGCGCGCGGCATACTCAACCGTTATTGGCAGACTCATCATATAGAGCCCGCTCATGCTAAGAATAAAGCCAGCTAATGCAGTTTTCGGCCAGCGTTGACGTAGAAAAAAGCTCAGCAGCAGCAAGATCAATAGACCGCTGGGAGGAAAGGCCAGTTGCTTGATAAGATAGCGCCAAGTCATGCGGTTACTCGAAAGTTAAAGTGATTCGTATGTATAACAGTTAATACATGGTGTTTTAGGCCATATCTCAAGGTGTTGCGCTTGACCCGCGCCAGTTGGCTGGGCATGCTTTGCAGCAACATTTTAACCCTTTCTTTGAGTAATAGTGATGAAACTAGAAACGATTGCGCTGCATGTGGGCTACAAATCTGACCCCACCACTAAATCTGCTGCGGTACCGATTTACCAAACCACGTCTTACACCTTTGATGATACTCAGCACGGTGCAGACCTGTTTGACCTCAAGGTCCCCGGTAACATTTATACGCGCATCACTAACCCCACTAACGATATTCTTGAGCAGCGTGTTGCTGCCTTAGAAGGTGGTGTGGCAGCGTTGGCGATGGCATCGGGTATGGCGGCGATTACCGCAGCAATTCAGACCCTTGCTGAAGTGGGCGACAATATTGTTTCGGTAGCATCGCTGTATGGCGGAACCTATAACTTGTTTGCGCACACTTTGCCGCGCCAAGGTCTGGAAGTGCGTTTTGCGCCCTACAATGATTTAGCTGCTTTAGAAGCGCTGATCGATGACAAAACCAAAGCGGTGTTCTGTGAAAGTATTGGTAACCCAGCTGGTAACATTGTAGATATTCAAGCTTTGGCTGATATCGCCCACCGTCATGGCGTGCCATTGATGGTTGATAACACTGTGCCAAGCCCAGCCTTATTGCGTCCGATTGAGCACGGTGCCGACATCGTGATTCAAGCACTGACTAAATACATCGGCGGCCACGGTACCACTATTGCTGGCGCAATTATTGACTCAGGTAAATTCCCTTGGGCCGATAACGCTGAGCGTTTCCCATTGCTCAACACGCCTGATGTGTCCTACCACGGTGTGGTCTACACCAAAGACTTTGGTGCAGCCGCCTTTATTGCGCGTTGCCGTGTAGTGCCCTTGCGTAATATGGGTGCGGCTTTGTCGCCCTTTAACGCTTTCCTGATTATGCAAGGTATGGAAACCCTGTCGCTGCGTATGGAGCGTCACTGCGAAAACGCGCAGAAAGTCGCGGAATTTCTTGAGGCCCATGAGCAAGTCGAGTGGGTGAACTTTGCTGGACTGCCAAGCCACCCAGACCATGCCATGGCGCAAAAATACATGGGCGGTAAAGCCTCAGCCATTATGTCCTTTGGTGTTAAAGGTGGTGAGGCGGCGGCAGTGAAGTTTATTGATGCGCTGCAATTGCTGTATCGCTTAGTGAATATCGGTGATGCAAAATCACTCGCTTGCCACCCAGCCACCACCACGCACCGTCAGCTCAATGAAGAAGAAATGGCCAAAGTGGGTGTGAGTAAAGACCTGATTCGCCTGTCGATTGGTATTGAGCACATTGATGATATTTTAGCGGATATCACCCAAGCACTGGCTGCGGCTAAGTAAGGCGCAGATACAGTCAAACTCAGTGCGCGCAAAGGCTTCTCGTATTTGCGCGCATCTTAGGTCTTTAACCAGGAAGGCACCTTTATGAAACATATTATGGTGGCCCATGACCTCAGTGATAACGCCAAGGTGGCTTTGCAGCGCGGCGCACAGTTAGCGCAGCAGCATCAAGCGCGTTTAAGTGTGCTCTATGTATTGGAAAATCACTTGCCGATGCCAGTGATTGAAAAACAGATGCTCACTGCTGATGCGTTAATCAATCAGCAACTGAAAGATTGTGGCGCACAAAACGCTCAGGTTTTAATCAAGATGGGTCGACCGGCACAAGTTATTGTTGCGGCGCAGCAAGCGCACAGCGTTGATTTTTTGGTGATGGGTGATCATCACCAAGACTCGCCTGAGTATTTTTCTGGAACGACACTTGAGCGTGTATTGCAGCGCAGTGCCGTGCCGGTATTATTGGCCATTGAGCCAGAAATGATGCCTTATCAGCGCGCCTTAGTGCCTTTGGATTTTTCTCTATGCGCCTGCCATGCATTGCATCATGTGTTTAAGATTTTGCCAGGTAGTGCGCACATCCATGCTTTGCATGTGCTGGAAGTCGCTGAAGTGCATGGCGGTGATAGCGATGCAGAAATCACTTGGCAGACGTCGTTATTTGACCAGTTGGTTGCAGATGAGTGGGCTAAATTGCCAGAGGTGGGTCCGCAGATCAGTCATGAGTTACGCCAAGGTGAGTTGCATAACTGCTTAGCACAGGTGATAGCTGAGCAAAAACCACAGGTGCTAGCGATCGGTAAGCATGGTCGTGGAATTTTAGCGGATGCGTTATTGGGCAGTCTTGCGCAGTACTTCCTCGAACATCCGCCGTGCGATGTGTTAGTGGTGAAGTAGTGTTAACGCTGAGTTGTTCGACTCAGCGTTCTTTGTTTAAAACCTTAATTAATGCTGCTGGCGATAGCTTTCCAACATTGTGCTAAAGGCTTTGCGCAGTACTTCCTCGGAGGCTTGGCCGTGCTGATCACTGCTGACACTGCTTTGCGTGCGCCAGATCGGTTGCTGGCTCTGTTGTTCGATCAGAACCAGCGTCAGTTGCTGGCGATATTCAATATAGCTGCGCGGGGTGATGGGTACATTAAGACCTAAGCCTGAATAGCCGTGGCGGTTATGCAAAGAGTGATGATGGCCATAACCTACACCGTAGTTGAGTGATGGGTAATTATCATAGTCATGACGCACACGTTCGCTGTATTGGCTG
>JAAZCO010000287.1 GCA_012513235.1 Gammaproteobacteria bacterium | reverse complement strand
TGTGGTTTTTCGTTCGGGTTTTGGCAGTGGCTCTGTTAGGATACTGCCTTGTTATTGACACTCATTCTACCGCGTTGTGCGGTTTTTTTATTTGCCAATGGAGGCATGCATGTCTGTTTTAGATCTGAGCACTGATGAAGCTCGCGTAAGTTATGGTATTGGTCGTCAAATGGGTGATCAACTGCGTCAAAACCCACCTCCAGGCATCAGCATTGAAGCAGTTGCCGCAGGTTTACGTGCAGCCTTTGCTGGCGAAGAGAGTGCGGTATCAGGTGAAGATCTGAACGCAAGCTTCACAGTGATTCGTGAGTTGATGGAAGCTGAAGCTGAAGTTAAAGCTAAAGCAGCCGCTTCTGCAGGTATTGATTTCTTAAAAGAAAACGCGAAGAAAGATGGCGTGACGACTTTGGAATCAGGTCTGCAGTATGAAGTGTTGACCAGTGGTGATGGCGCTAAGCCAACGCGTGATTGCACAGTGCGTACTCACTACCACGGTACTTTAATTGATGGTTCAGTCTTCGATAGTTCTTACGATCGTGGTGAGCCAGCAGAATTCCCAGTATCGGGTGTGATTGCGGGCTGGACTGAAGCACTGCAGTTAATGAACTGTGGTAGCAAGTGGCGTTTGTATGTTCCAAGTGAGTTGGCCTATGCGGGTCAGGCTGTGGGTTCTATCCCTGCACACAGCACTTTAGTGTTTGATGTTGAGTTGCTGGAAATTGTTGGTTAATCAGTAGCTGTGTGTGCTGTGCCTGAGCGTGTGGCTTGGGCGTGGCACATTAGAAACAGTTGTCGTACTTGCTCTTTGAGCCGCCAGGGTTCGGTACTGCTTAAGTCGTTTATATCTAATTCTCCTTGTTCACGTAATTCTTCTAGTTGTTTGCCTTCGATTTGTACGCAGATGTTGCCGGTGATGCGGTTGATGATGCGTAGGTAGGGTTGTGGGCGGTCGAGCCAGGCGTCGATAAAGTAGGTCATGGGTGTGTCCTTTTGTGGTAGGTTTTAATGCGCGAATGAGAATACTTATCATTTGTGTTTGGTGCAAGTGATTCTTTATTGATGGCGGGGATTAGTTCTGTGCGTGGCGCCTTACCTATGGTTTGCGGTAGTGCGTTATGGCTTTGTGTGTGGCGTCTTGCGCAGTGTCGACTTTTCCCTTAACGAACCCGTCCGGGGTTCGATGCGGGCGCTACGCCATCCATGGCTGCGCTTGACGCTGACACTGCGCAAGACTTGTTGGGCATAGGCGATATTTTCTGGTTTGTACTATTGTGCTTTCACTGTATAGAATGACAGTGTCTTTCGTGATTTAGAATGTTTTAAGTCGGTTGATTGGGCTGGTTTGCTTAAGGGGTGGGTGTGGCATGGCTAAGGCTAAGCGGATGTATGGCTGTACGGAATGTGGTGCGACTTTTCCGAAGTGGGCGGGGCAGTGTGGTGAGTGTGGGGTGTGGAATAGTCTGACGGAGACGCTGGTTGAGGCTGGTAGTTCGGAGAAAAGTGCGCGTGCCGGTTGGGCGGGGGATCAGGCGCAGCTGAAAACTTTGGCTGAAGTGAGCATTGAAGAGATTCCGCGTTTTTCTACCCAGTCCAGTGAGTTGGATCGGGTGCTGGGTGGTGGTTTGGTCGATGGTTCGGTGGTGCTGCTCGGTGGTGATCCGGGGATTGGTAAGTCGACTATTCTGCTGCAAACCATGTGCAATATGGCGCAAACCATTCCTGCTTTATATGTCACTGGTGAAGAGTCACAGCAGCAAGTGGCGATGCGTGCGCGACGTTTGGATTTGCCGCAAGACAAGCTGCGGGTGATGACGGAAACCTGTATTGAGACCATTTTAACCGTGGCGCGCCGTGAAAAGCCTAAGGTGATGGTGATTGACTCGATCCAAACTATTTTTACTGAGCAGATTCAGTCGGCGCCTGGTGGCGTGTCGCAAGTGCGGGAAAGTGCTGCGCTATTGGTGCGTTATGCCAAGCAAAGTGGCACGGCGATTTTCTTGGTCGGTCATGTGACGAAAGAAGGCTCGCTCGCCGGTCCGCGTGTGCTTGAGCACATGGTGGACACCGTACTCTACTTTGAAGGTGAGTCCGATGGCCGTTTGCGTATGCTGCGTGCGGTGAAAAACCGTTTTGGTGCAGTCAACGAATTGGGCGTGTTTGGTATGACCGACCGCGGCCTGAAAGAAGTCTCGAACCCTTCGGCGATCTTTCTCAATCGTGCGCAAGAAGCCGTCTCCGGCAGTGTGGTGATGGCAACCTGGGAAGGCTCGCGTCCGATGTTGATTGAGGTGCAAGCCTTAGTCGATACCAGTCATTTGGGTAATCCGCGTCGTGTGACTGTAGGTTTGGATCAGAATCGTCTGGCGATGCTGCTGGCAGTCTTGCACCGTCATGGCGGGATACCGACGCATGATCAGGATGTGTTTTTGAACGTGGTGGGCGGGGTTAAGGTGCTGGAAACCGCTTCGGATTTAGCTTTAATGGCGGCGATTATCTCCAGTTTACGTAATCGCCCGTTAGAGCACGGTCTGTTGGTATTTGGTGAAATTGGTTTGTCTGGCGAGATTCGCCCAGTGCCCAGTGGTCAAGAACGCTTAAAAGAAGCCGCTAAACACGGTTTTAAACGGGCGATTGTACCTAAAGCTAATGCGCCACGTGAGACGCTACCAGGCTTGCAAGTCATAGCCGTAACACGCCTTGAAGAAGCATTGGATGCTCTATTTGAGTGATGTGCTGACTGTAGCGTCACGAACATAATCACAGTTTGCCTGTTCGTGACATAGGTGAAGCGTTATAATGTGTCACTTATAAAAGCCTAGGAGTTGTTCAGGTGTCTGTCGTCTTTATTGCTGCCTCAAAAT
>JAAZCO010000286.1 GCA_012513235.1 Gammaproteobacteria bacterium | reverse complement strand
CCCAAGCGCCTGTAGCTGATCCCAATATCACCCCTATGCAGGCCGGAGCACGTTGGCTGCATACCTCGCCTGAGTACGCGATGAAGCGCATGCTGTGCGCAGGTTACGGTGATATCTATCAAATCTGCAAAGTGTTTCGCGATGGCGAAGCCGGCCGCCGCCACAACCCAGAGTTCACTATGCTGGAATGGTATCGCATGGGCTGGACGCACCGACAACTGATGGATGAAGTAGCTGAGTTACTGCAGTTATTGCTCGGTGAGCGTTTTAACACCCTACCCGCTGCGCATCTAACCTATGCGCAAGCCTTTGCTCAGTACGCACAACTGGATGTTCATCAGTGCAGCGATCAGATCATTGCCCAGCGTGGCCAGCAGTTAGCCGGTGCTGATTTAAATCTGGAGCGTGACGGCTGGCTGGATGTGATTATGAGCCATCAAATTGAACCTGCTCTGCCGCACAATACTTTGATCTTTATTGATGAGTTTCCCGCCTCACAAGCGGCCTTAGCTCAAGTGATTAGCAACCAAGATGGCGTACAGGTTGCCCAGCGTTTTGAAGTGTTTTTTAATGGCATGGAGCTGGCCAACGGCTACCAAGAACTGACCGATGCCGAGCAGCAGTTACAGCGCTTTGAGCATGAACTGCAAGGCACTGAGCGTCCACATGATGCGCATCTGATTGCCGCACTGGAACATGGCTTACCTGATTGTGCCGGTGTTGCTTTAGGTTTAGACCGTGTCCTGCTGCATGTATTAGATGCCGAGCATATTGCACAGGTGGTGAGTTTTGATTGGTCACGTGCCTAATTTACTAGAGCAACACACAGCTTAATGCGGCCCAAAAGAGGCATATATCCTACTCTTAACGCATGCTAGACTGCTGCCAACTCAACTATGCAACACCACTGACGTCGCCGCTATACTCAAGCAATAGCGGCTTTCTGTAGCTTACAAAGAGAGAAACCCATGCTTAAAAAAATTCTACTGACCGGCTGCATGCTCGTTGCCGCCAGCAATCTATTCGCAGCAGACAACCCGCATGTTGTGATCAACACCAGCTTTGGTGAAGTGGAGCTAGAGTTGAATGCCGAAAAAGCGCCGATCTCTGTTGAGAACTTTCTAGGTTACGTGGATGCTGGCAGTTACAACGGCACTATTTTCCACCGTGTGATTCCAGGTTTTATGGTGCAAGGCGGTGGTTTTAATAGCAATATGCAGCAAAAACCCACCAACAAACCCATTGAAAACGAAGCCGGCAATGGCTTAAAAAATGATCGTGGTACCGTTGCCATGGCGCGTACCCAAGCACCCCATTCAGCTACCATGCAGTTTTTTATTAACCACGCTAATAATGACTTCTTAAATCAAAGCAACCGTGATTTTGGTTATGCGGTATTTGCTAAAGTCGTGCGCGGTATGGATGTCGTCGATCAAATTGCCCAAGTGCGCACCGTCAACAAAGGTGGCCACCAGAACGTACCCACTGATCCAATTCTGATCAATAGCATTACCCGTTTGGAATAAAACGTTCAGACACAAAAAAGCGCGCCATCGAGCGCGCTTTTTTGATCCCCAGAGGCTTAACGCAAGTTAATAATCGTCTGCGTAATCGCACTTTCTGTTTCAATGGTTTTAGCGTTGGCTTGGTAGTTACGCTGCGCCACAATCAAGTTCACCAACTGATCAGACAATTCAACGTTCGAGTCTTCCAAAGCACCCGATTGAATCGCACCTAAAGTACCAGTACCACCGGGGTTGCGTACCGGTTCTCCTGAAGCCAAAGACTGCACCCACTGGGTTTTACCCACGGGAATCAAACCCTGCACATTGGCAAAGTCTGCCAAGACCACTTGCCCCTGCACCTTGGACTGGTCGTTGGTGTAGCGAGCAAAAATAGTGCCTGTGTCATCAATCTCAATACCAGCCAACTCACCTGTGGTGTAGCCATCTTGAGATACAGCGTTCACCGCAAAGGAGTTCGCAAGCTGCGTTGCACCACTCAGATCCATTTTCAAAGTAGGGCTCGCAGCCGCATTATTTGGCGTACCCACTGGTGGAGTGCCCGATACAGTGGCTGGAATCCAGCCAGTCAAATCCACCTTGCCATCACCGATCAGCTTGCCTGCTGAATCAAAGTTCAGTGCAGTTTCCATCGGCGCATTACTCGCCGGATCAGTAGGACTGACTCCATCAATCAAAGTATTCATGCTCCACTCGTTGGGGCCTGTTTTCACAAAGTATTGCGTCATCACATGCGCGTTACCTTGTGAGTCATAAATACTGGTGGAGGTGGATGAGTTGTAACTTTTTGGATCCGTTGGATCAAAAGTCGGCTCTTCAGGCACTTCATGGGTGGAGTTTAAGTTAAACGACTGCTTAAACTGGCTGGTCGGTTTTGGCTCTTGGCTGGTGGTTTTAATCTGTAAATCACTGATTTTACCATTTTCCAATTTGCCGTTACTGTCTGTGGCATAGCCTTGTAAGTTATTACCATAGTTATCGATAATAAAACCTTGATTGTCCGTGCCAAAATAACCTGCACGCGTATAGCTGAGCGCACCATTATTACTGACTTGGAAAAACCCATTACCATTAATGGCCAAGTCCAAAGCGTTTTGTGTTTCGTTGATATTACCTTGCTTAAACAACTGCGACACATCCGCCAATAGCACACCGCTACCTTGCTGATTACGGCTTGAGCCCAGCATTGATGCAGCATACACATCAGCAAACTCTGCACGCGACTGTTTAAAGCCTGCGGTACCTGCGTTGGCAATATTGTTACCGGTAACGTTGAGGTCTCGCGATGCCGCACGCATTCCACTGAGGCCGATATTAAATGACATACTGTTCTCCTTGCCGGTCATCCGACACTTGGCACATTTCTAAAATCACTGACCAATCATATGAACTTGTGAAAGCGGCACCGCACCGATCCCAGCTAAGTTTAAGATCGGCTCACCACCCTTACCTTGCCCCAAAGTAACGCTATCCACGCTGGCCGGCAGCAAGGTGTATAAGCCCTTATTTTCACCCTCAACACTGGCCTGAGCTTCAAACTTATAACTGCCAGGTGGCATCGTTTCACCATCACTGTTGGTACCGTCCCAGCTGAATTTAACTTGGCCGGCTTGTTGCTCACCCATATTGATACGCGTGACTAAAGAGCCCTTAGCATCATAAACATTCACAAACACATTACTGCTGCTTTGTGGCAAGACCATGCTGGCGTTAAAGTCAGCGCTGGTGTCGACCTGTGCTGTGTCCGTGGGCACAATCACCGTGCGTCCCACCAATGAGGAGGCTTGTAAAGCTTGCGATGACTGATAGCCCGACAGAATATTTTCCATACTGCCATTGAGCCTTTCCACGCCTTCAACGGTACTGAACTGCGCTAACTGGGCAATAAAATCACCATTGTTTTGCGGCTCCAGTGGGTTCTGGTTATTGAGCTGGGCAACCAGCAACTCCAAAAACTCATTTTTACCTAACTCTTCTTTACCGCCTGACTTCGTGGTGTGCTGGTATTGATCCATCACTGCACCGGCGGCACTGACTCCTGCTGCGCTCATAACTGCCTCCTGGGTTTTATTGGCCCAATGTGAGTACGCGCTGCATCATCTGCTTGGCGGTATTCATCATTTCAACGTTGGTTTGAAACGCACGGCTGGCGGAAATCATGTCGGCCATTTCCTCAACCACGTTTACATTTGGATAAAACACATAGCCATCCCCATTGGCGGCGGGATGGTCGGGCTCATAACGCGGCTGTAGCTCACTTTGATCCTCGATAATGCCCATCACCTGCACTCCTTGACCGGCATGATCTTGGTCAGCAAATAACGATGCCTGTCCTTGACCCTGCCCGCCGTTTAAACTGTCTGCAAACACAGTCGCAAACACAGGATGGCGGGCACGGTAGGTTTGATCGATGTTCGATGACACCGTTTCGGCGTTGGCGATGTTGCTTGATATGGTGTTGAGCCGCGTACTTTGTGCGCTCATACCGCTACCGGCAATGTGAAAAACGCTGGAAAGGGACATAGTCAGATACTCCTGTTAGTCGCCGCGCAGGGCTGTCATCAACCCTTTGAACTTATTGTTTAACAGCGTGAAGCTGGCCTGAAACTCCACCGCATTTTCAGCATAGGTGGACTGTTCAATTTGCAAATCAACGCTATTTTGATCCACAGCAGCATGGTGCGGGTTACGAAAGCGCAATGCGGGGTCAGCCAACTGCAAGGGTTCCACGTCAAAATGTTGACTGTTGGTACGCTGCATTAAAGGTTGCCGCTGGGCGTGCTGATCGGCTTGTGCCGACAACACACTGGCGAAATCCAAATCACGCGCTTTATAGTGCGGGGTATCAGCATTAGCGATATTGTTGGCTAACACTTCAGCGCGCTGGGCGCGAAATCCCAACGCCTTTTCATGGATGCCTAGGGCTTTATCGAAATTGATGCTCATAGCGCCAACACCTGCTTGTAATTCATCTTACTTATTACAAAGCAATACTTATGCCAACAAGCTAAAGCCTGATAAATCACGGGGGAGCGTAGAGGCGCTGTCAACTATCTGACAAACACGCAAAAGATATAAAAGTTAAGCAGGCTCTAAACAGAGCAGAAGACAGGCGACTT
>JAAZCO010000285.1 GCA_012513235.1 Gammaproteobacteria bacterium | reverse complement strand
GCATGACTTGCCAGAAGCGCAAGCGCACTATCTCAGTCGGGTGCTGCGCTTAACTGTGGGCGCTGCAGTGCAGCTGTTTGATGGTAGCGGTCACGAATATATTGGCGAACTCACCAGCGTGACTAAGAAGGCCGTGCAGGTCGAGTTGCGTGAGAGCTTGGTTGGATTGCCCGAGTCATCGCTACAGATCCATCTGGGTCAAGGTTTATCCCGTGGCGAGCGTATGGACTGGGCGATTCAAAAAGCCACCGAGTTGGGTGTGGCTGAGATTACGCCGCTGTTTACTGAACGCTGTGAGGTGCGCCTGAATGATGAGCGCATGCAAAAGCGTCTAGAGCATTGGCAGCAGATCGCCATCAGTGCCTGTGAGCAGTGTGGACGATCTAAGGTGCCAGTGATTCATGTGCCGCAGTCGGTGAAAGACTGGCAGGCCAGCGTAGCGGCGGATTTGAAATTAGTTTTACATCCGGTCGCCCAGCCATTAACTGAACATGCTGCACCCAATACTTTAGCTTTTTTAATTGGTCCCGAAGGTGGCTTGACCGATGCGGAAGTGGCGCATGCTGCTGAGCAGGGTTTTCTACCGGCACGTCTGGGGCCACGGGTGTTACGTACCGAGACGGCACCGATTGTGGCGTTAAGTGTGGCGCAGCAGTTATGGGGTGATTTTTAACCTCTGTGCGTATGCTTTGCATCTGAGCACAGTGAGTGTCGCACTGTGCTCGCCACAATCCGCGCAGATCGAGCCTGTCACTACAAGGTTTGCATACGCTGCTTAACACACCCCCATATCCAGCTCCAGTGCAGCTAAGCCAATAGTGGACCAGCCCCACCAAGCGACTGCCAGTATGCTGATCAAGACCAGTGCTGTGAGCGCGATATACAGATGCTTTTTTGACATCGTACTGCTCCTATTAAATGGTTTTTGCCGTGCTGGCGATAGGTACAAAACGTTCGCGGATCGGCAAGTTGAGCAATGCGGCCATCACACTGAGCACAATGGCTAACTGCCAGACCAATGAATAACTGCCGGTTTGATCATAGACTAAACCGCCGAGCCAACCGCCTAAAAATGAACCGATTTGGTGGAATAAAAATACGATGCCAGTCAGCATGGACAGATTACGCACGCCAAACATCGTGGCAATAGTACCGTTGGTTAAAGGTACTGTGGATAACCACAAAAAGCCCATCACAATGCCAAAAGCATAGGCGGAATACAGACTGATCGGCAGATAAAAAAACAAGGCAATAGCAATGGCGCGAATCATATACAAACCGGCGAGTAAATGCGGCTTGGAGTAACGACCACCGAGCCAGCCGGCACACCAAGTGCCAGCGATATTAAATAAACCCACCAGTGCTAAGACTGTGGTGCCGGCTTGTGCGGGCAGTTGTTGGTCAATCAAGTAAGCCGGAATATGAATGCCAATAAACACCACCTGAAAGCCGCAGACAAAAAAGCCTAAGGCCAACAACCAAAAATCAGTGTGCCCAGCCGCTTGTTTAAGGACTTGGCTCAGTGGCATTTTTGCTGTTTGTTCAGCACTGGGGGCTGGGCTTTCTTTGAGCATAAAAGCCAGAGGCAGTAATAGGGCAATTAGACCGGCACACACCAGTAACGCGGCTGACCAGCCCAGCCACTCTTGCAAACCTAAGGTACCGGGCAGCATCACAAACTGGCCAAAGGAGCCGGCCGCACTAGCAATACCCATTGCCATACTGCGCTTTTCGGGTGCCACTGAGCGGCCCACAGCGGAGAGCAACACGGTAAACGAGGTGCCGGATAAACCAAAGCCAATCAGCACACTGGCGCTCAGTACTAAGGTTGAGGGAGTATCCGCTGAGGCCATTAACACCAAGCCTACGGTGTAAGCGAGGGCGCTGATAAATACGGTACGCGTCACGCCATAGCGATCGGCAAAGGCACCGACAAAAGGCTGCAACACCCCCCAGATTAAGTTTTGTAAAGCAATAGCGAAAGCAAATACCTCGCGGCCCCAGCCAAACTCCGCGCTCATGGGCTGTAAAAACAAACCAAAGGCGTGGCGAATGCCCAGTGATAATGCGAGCACAATTGAGCTACCAATCATTAATAATAAGGCGTTACGTGTGGTACTGCTCATTGTCACTAACCTAGATGAGTCATAATTGATCAGCATAGACGAGTCGTAAGCGATCGAGAAAGGATAAATTTTATCTTGATCTGCTGTAAATCCTACATAGCTATATTCTGTGCGCTTTTTCCGTGGTTTGCTGAGTGTAAATAACTGAGTGCAGCACACCCTTTCAGGTAGGCAATGCACTAGACTAT
>JAAZCO010000284.1 GCA_012513235.1 Gammaproteobacteria bacterium | reverse complement strand
TGAAGGTATTGTGCCTAACTTAGAGCGCCGTTACCGCGAGACTGAATCCAATACCGTACGCGAAGAATTAGCCAAGTACCTGAGTACGCAAGCTTGCCCTGATTGCTCAGGTACGCGTTTACGTCGTGAAGCGCGTCATGTCTGGGTGGGCGAAAACACCCTGCCGACTATTACTTCAATGCCGATTGGCGAGGCTTTTGAGTACTTTTCAGCACTCAGCTTGCCCGGCAAACGCGGTGAAATTGCTGAGAAAATTCTTAAAGAAATCAGTGCGCGCTTACAGTTTTTAGTGAACGTCGGCTTAAATTATCTCACTCTAAACCGCAGTGCCGACACGCTATCGGGTGGTGAAGCCCAGCGTATTCGCCTGGCCAGCCAGATTGGTGCAGGCTTAGTTGGGGTGATGTATATCCTCGATGAGCCGTCGATTGGTCTACACCAGCGTGATAACGAGCGTTTACTCAAAACGCTGGACCACCTGCGCAAAATCGGTAATACCGTGATTGTGGTTGAGCATGATGAAGATGCGATTCGCATGGCCGACTATGTGGTGGATATTGGTCCGGGTGCCGGTGTGCATGGCGGTCAAATCGTCGCGCAAGGTACTGCAGCAGAAGTGATGGCCAACCCCAACTCTCTCACCGGACAATACTTATCTGGCGCAGTGCAGATCACTTACCCAGAGCAACGTACAGTGGTGAATCCCGAGAAAATGCTGCGCTTGTACGGTGCTAAAGGGAATAACCTACAAAACGTTGATTTAGAGATACCTCTGGGTTTACTCACCTGCGTGACAGGAGTGTCTGGCTCCGGTAAATCAACCCTGATTAATAACACGCTCTATCCGCTGATGGCCACCGCGCTCAATGGTGCGACCACCTTAGAAGTTGCGGCTTACGACTCTATTGAAGGTGTGGAACTGCTAGATAAAGTTGTGGATATTGATCAGAGTCCCATCGGTCGCACCCCGCGCTCTAACCCTGCGACTTACACCGGCATCTTCACTCCGATTCGTGAACTGTTCTCTGGTGTCGCCGAATCGCGCGCACGCGGTTATAGCCCTGGACGTTTCTCCTTTAACGTCAAAGGTGGTCGTTGCGAAGCCTGCCAAGGTGATGGCGTGATTAAGGTTGAAATGCACTTCTTAGCTGATATTTATGTGGCCTGCGATACTTGTAAAAGTAAACGCTATAACCGCGAAACCTTGGATATTCGCTATAAAGGCAAAAATATCCATGAAGTGCTGGATATGACCATTGAAGAAGCCCGTACCTTCTTTGATCCTGTGCCTGCACTGGCGCGTAAGCTACAAACGCTAATCGATGTAGGCTTGTCCTACATTCGCCTTGGGCAGAGCGCTACCACGCTCTCAGGTGGTGAGGCGCAGCGGGTTAAGCTCTCGCGTGAGCTGTCCAAACGCGATACCGGACAAACCCTATATATCCTCGATGAGCCGACCACAGGTTTACACTTCGCTGATATCCAGCAATTGCTCGATGTACTGCACCGCTTGCGCGATCGCGGTAATACCGTGGTGGTGATTGAACACAACTTGGATGTGATTAAAACCGCGGACTGGATTATCGATCTAGGCCCTGAAGGTGGCTCAGGTGGTGGGCAGATTATTGCTACTGGTACACCGGAACAAGTTGCGCAAAGCAGCGTGTCACATACCGGACGCTTTCTTAAAGAGAAAGTGTAAGCGCTAAATACACATAAGCCTCGGAGTACGAGGCTTATGTTGTTACTTACTACAAATAAACTAAATGCTTATTTAGGCAGCTCAATCCCTAAGGCTTTAGCAACCCCCTGCCCGTAAGCAGGATCCGCTTGCATGCAATGGCAGATGTGCTTCATTTTGATAGCATCTGGCACTCCATTCATATTGCGCGCAGTATTCTCAAACAGCACTTGCTGCTGCTCAGCACTCATTAAACGGAATAAGTTACCTGGCTGGGTAAAGTAATCCGGCTCCGTCTCCCAATAATCAAAACGATCCGCAGCACCCTCAAGCGCTAAAGGTGGCTCGGAAAAATCTGGCTGCTCCTGCCATTCACCATAACTATTTGGCTCATAGTGCAAACGACTGCCTTGGTTACCATCGACACGCATCGCACCATCACGGTGGTAGCTATGATAAGGGCAGCGCGGTGTATTCACAGGGATCTGTGAGTGGTTCACACCTAATCTGTAGCGCTGGGCATCGCCGTAAGAGAACAGCCGACCTTGCAACATTCGGTCCGGCGAGAAACCAATGCCTGGAACAATATGCGCCGGGTTAAAGGCAGCCTGCTCTACATCAGCAAAGTAATTTTCTGGGTTTTTATTCAGCTCAAACTCACCCACTTCAATCAATGGATAATCGCCTTTTGGCCAAACCTTAGTTAGATCAAAAGGATGGTATGGCACTTTAGCCGCATCGGCTTCGGGCATAACTTGTACATACATGGTCCAGCGCGGGAAGTCACCGCCCTCAATCGCTTCATACAAATCACGCTGTGAGCTTTCACGATCCTTACCTACCAAGTCAGCGGCTTCTTGGTCAGTTAAGTTTTTAATACCTTGCTGAGTTTTAAAGTGGAACTTAACCCAGTAACGCTCATTGTTAGCATTGATAAAACTGAAAGTATGCGAACCAAAGCCATGCATATGGCGGTAGGATGCAGGAATACCACGATCACTCATCACAATAGTGACTTGGTGTAATGCTTCCGGTAAGCCAGTCCAGAAATCCCAGTTATTGGTAGGGCTGCGCATATTAGTGCGCGGATCACGTTTCACCGCATGGTTTAGATCAGGAAATTTAAGCGGATCACGGAAGAAGAATACTGGCGTGTTATTACCGACTAAATCCCAGTTACCTTGCTCAGTGTAAAAGCGCATGGCGAAACCACGGATATCACGCTCAGCATCAGCTGCACCACGCTCACCTGCTACCGTAGAGAAGCGCACAAACATATCGGTTTGCTTGCCAATCTCCGAGAAGATCATAGCTTTGCTGTACTGAGTAATATCATGAGTCACAGTAAAGCGACCGAAAGCACCCGAGCCTTTAGCGTGCATACGGCGCTCAGGAATGACTTCTCGATCGAAGTGCGCCATTTTTTCTAAGTACCAAACGTCTTGTAGCAACATTGGCCCACGTGGACCAGCAGTTAAGCTATCTTGGTTATTAGCGATTGGGCAGCCTGACACAGAGGTTAATTTAGGTTTATCACTCATGCTGTTACTCCTACTTATCTCATTCATTTTGTTCTAATGGCAGAGTAACGAAAAAAGCTAAAACAAACTAATACAATTTTGTAAGTATCAGTGAGAATCAATCAGCTATTGAGCGATAAAATCCTAGGCATAAAAAAACCGAGCACTAGGCTCGGTTTTTCTTGAACTGCAGTACTGCTTACTCTGCGACTTCTACTTCACCAGCAACCGGACGGTCAACCAGTTCAACATAAGCCATAGGAGCGTTATCGCCAGCACGGAAGCCGCATTTTAAAATGCGTAGGTATCCGCCTTGACGAGTTGCATAACGCTTACCTAAATCATTAAACAATTTACCAACTGCTGCTTTCGAGCGAGTACGGTCAAATGCTAAACGACGGTTAGCAACGCTATCTTCTTTAGCTAAAGTAATTAACGGCTCGGCT
>JAAZCO010000040.1 GCA_012513235.1 Gammaproteobacteria bacterium | reverse complement strand
GCAGCAGTGGTTTTTTAGAATGGCAATTTACTTTTAAACTCAAACCCGGCGCCGCCAGTCAGTTTATTCAAGGCGTGAGTAAAATCGAAATCAACCCACAGGGCCAAGTCTGCAGCCATATTGATTACTGGGATACGGGTGAATATGTCCACAGTAAGGTACCGATATTGGGCAGCATTATCGGTATGATTAATAAGCGTCTCAGCACCTCATGAAAGTACCAGGTCGCTGCAGTCAGCCGCTCATCTATGGCCTACTCTCTTGGCCCTTGGCGATGCTGGGCATTCCACTCTATGTGTACTTGCCCACTTACTACCATCAGCTTGGGTTAGAACTGGCTGTGGTGGGCAGCATGCTGCTGTTAGCGCGTATCAGCGATATCTTCACTGACCCGCTGGTGGGTTGGCTGTGTGACCTTGGCGGGCGTCGTGGTAGTTACACGCTGATGCTGCTGGGTTGGCTTTTGTTACTGATTGGCTTGTGGCAATTGCTGCTGCCCACACACACCAGCGCTGGGCATTTATTACTCTGGGCGATGTGGGTGTATTTGGCCTGGACGCTGATTATGATTCCTTACCAAGCCCTCAGCGCCGAAGTCAGCCGCCAGCCGCATATTAAAACCCATTACACTGCGACCCGTGAAGGCTTTGCCGTAATAGGTGTCTTGACCGTTTTGGTGTTGCCATTTGTACTCGAGGATAGCCAAGATTATCAGCAACTGTTTAATGTGTTGTATCCACTGGTGGCTGTAAGCCTGACGCTCACCCTCGCGCTAATGCTGTGGCGTTTACGTCTGATTGAGCAAGCACCAACACAACGCACACACGCCCTCATCAGTCTGACCACCTTGCAAATGATCTGGCGCGATCACAGCAGCCGCACCTTACTGCCAGCTTATTTTCTCAACAGCTTAGCCAATGCGCTACCTGCCACTTTATTTTTGTTATTTGTTGAGCACTTTTTACAGCTCAATGCCTATATGGGCATGCTGTTATTAGGCTTTTTCCTCAGTGGCATTTTGGCTTTACCGCTGTGGGTGTTGCTAGCCAAGCGTATCGGCAAATACTCGGCCTGGCGCGTCTCGATGCTGACCGCCAGTGTCAGTTTTATCTGGGTATTTAGCTTAGACGCCGGCAGTCTGTGGGGCTTTGCCCTGATTTGCTTATTTTCAGGGCTGAGTGTCGCCGCTGACGTAGCCTTACCTGCATCGATTCAAGCGGATATCGCTCAAGACTTAAGCCAGAAACATGGCAACATCAGCGGCCTACTCTTTGCAGTATGGGGCGTGCTGACCAAACTCGCCCTGGCATTGGCGGTGGGCTTAGCATTACCAATACTGGGCTGGTTAGGTTGGGAGCAACACAGCGAGCTTAGCTTGCAAGGCTTGCTGTGGTTGTATGCCGGCGCACCAGTGGCGCTGAAATTTATCGCATTATTCTGGCTACGCCATGCGCGTGCTAGCCATTAACATGCAGCAGTAAGCCATACACTACTCAGCAGCAGACAATTGACTTGCCCCTAAAACAGCACAGGCGCAACCTCAAAAGAGTGTTGCGCCTGTGTTGGACTTTTCGGTCTGCATACTCTGCTTTTTAGAATACCAGCGTCTACAACCCGTACTTTTGAATCAGAGTTGCCTTACCACATCAAATCATCTGGAATCTGAAACGCTGCGTACGGATCATCTTCTTTGACTTCTTCAGTCTCAAGATTAAGCACCACAATCCGGCGTGCATCACGCTCTTGAATCTTCAGCGCCACATCGCGCGGAATGATTTCATAGCCTTGGCCATGCTTAACAATGGCTAAGTGACCGTTGACCAATTTATTGCGCACCACAGGATTGACGGCAATGCGTTTGACCTTTTTATAATCAACAAAGTTGTAATAATCTTCGCTGTCGAGTTTGGGTAAACGCGCGCCTTCAATCAATTGGCGAATCTGCGCGACAAAGGCTTTGCGCTCAGCATTTTCTTGCTGCTGACGATTGAGTTCTTGATCACGCGCCTGCTTCTCAGCCATAGCCTTTAAAGCTGCTTGACGCTGTGTATCATCGATTTCAATCGCGCCTTTTTTCTCAAGACGTTGTTGTCTTTTTTGCTCTTTACTCGCTTGTTTGGCTTGTTTCTCATTCACCAAGCCCGCTTTTAGCATTTGGTCACGCAAAGATAAACTCATGTGATTGTAAACCTATCGGCAAATATTTAATAAACACAGCACGCTCAACTGCGCCATGACTACGGCTTGCTTAACGCCTGCTTAGCTAAGTTCCACAACGCATCCAACTGCGCCTCACTGCACTCGTCGAGCGCGACACCTTGCGCATGGGCTTGCTGCTCCACATGCTGTAAACGCTCAGCGAATTTGCTATTGGCCGCACGCAAAGCACTTTCAGGGTTGATATTGAGATGACGCGCTACGTTGACTGTCGCAAAGAGCAAATCACCCAACTCTTCACTGATGGCTGCAGCTTCACCACTGGCAATGGCCTCGCGTACTTCTTGCAGTTCTTCATCCACCTTAGCCAAGACTGGGGGTAAGCTTTGCCAATCAAAGCCCGCACTGGAGGCACGCTTTTGAATTTTCAAAGCTCGGCTCAGCGCCGGCAAACTCAAAGGAATATCTGCTAGCACACTCACCTGCTGCTCAGGCTCAGCAAGTTCCGCACGCTCTTGCTGCTTAATCTCTTCCCAGCGTTCTTTGACTTGCTCAGTATTGATAGCAGCCGCTTGCACCACGCCACGCAATTGCCCATCAGGAAACACATGCGGATGCCGGCGCACTAATTTCTCGGTAATACTGTGCACTACAGTGGAGAAATCAAACAACTGCTGCTCAACACCGAACTGGCTGTAATACACCACCTGAAACAGCAAGTCGCCTAACTCGCTGGGCAAATGAGCAAAATCTTCACGCTCAATGGCATCAGCAACTTCGTAGGCTTCTTCGATGGTGTGCGGCACGATGCTGGCAAAATTCTGCTGTAAATCCCACGGACAACCGCCCTCAGGCTCACGCAAACGCGCCATCAAATAGAGTAAATCCTCGAGTTGGTAACGGCTACTGTCAGTCATAGCTCAACCTCATCGACTGGATCATCCTCTTGAAACTGCGTGGCGTGTAAACGCGTGTAATAACCCTCTTGCGCCAGCAATTGTTGGTGCGTACCACGCTCAACAATACGTCCTTGATCCATGACTAGAATCAAGTCAGCTTTTTCAATAGTCGATAAACGGTGGGCAATCACAATGGTGGTACGGCCCTGTACAGCATGGTCGAGCGCCGCCTGAATATGGCGCTCAGACTCAGTATCCAAGGCTGAAGTGGCCTCATCGAGAATCAACAGTGGCGCGTCTTTTAACAAAGCACGGGCAATGGCTATACGCTGACGCTGACCACCAGAGAGCAAGACACCGTTTTCACCCACCAAAGTGTCATAACCTTGCGGCATACGCTCAATAAACTCGGCAGCGTAAGCGGCTTCAGCAGCGACCTTGATTTCATCCAGCGAGGCATCGGCTAAATCACCATAGGCAATATTTTTCGCTACGGTATCGTTAAACAACGACACTTGCTGCGTCACTAAAGCAATATGACGACGCAAGTTAGTCAGGGTCAAGGTCTCCACGGCGGTGTCATCCAGCAGAATTTGCCCCTGCTGATGCTCATAAAAACGTGGAATTAAATTGGCCAAAGTCGACTTACCACTGCCTGAACGGCCGACCAAAGCAACCATCTGGCCCTTCTGCGCGGTAAAGCTAATATTTTGCAGCACAGGCGTTGCGGTATTCGGGTAGGTAAAGGTTAAATCACGCACCTCAAGCTTGCCACCCACCTGCTGGATTTGTGTGGTACCACAATCGTTTTCTGGCTCTTCATCCAACTGTTCAAAAATGCTTTCCGCACCCGAAACACCTTTTTGAATCGTAGAGCTGACTTCAGAGAGCTGGCGAATCGGCTTAGGTAACAAACCTGCCAAGGTAATATAAGCAACTAAATCACCAGGCGAAGAATCACCGCGCAACAGCAGTACCAAAAACAACAACACCGACATCGCTGAGTAAATCACCAACTGCAAGGATGGCGTATACACGGCGTTGGTTTTAATCATGCGCAATTGCTTTTCAGTATTACTGATACTGGAATCCAGAAAACGTTTACGCTCATAGGGCTCGCCACCAAAGCTGCGCACCACACGATAACTTTGAATGGTTTCTGAGGCGATATGGGTCACGTCGCCCATCGCCACTTGAATTTTTTTACTTTGCTTACGAAATTTTTTACTGGTACTGCTAACCATCAAAGCAATAACCGGCAAAATCGCCACCATCACCAAGGTCAGCTTCCAGTTCATCCACAATAAAGTGGCAAACAAAAACACCACCGTCATACCTTCACGCACAATCACCTTAATTGCATCCGTAGCCGCACCGGTGACCATGGTGACGTTATAGGTGATACGGGAAATCAAATGCCCAGAATTGTGATTATCAAAGTAGCGATTAGGCAAGGTCAGCAGGTTATTAAACAACTGCACACGTAAATCATGCACCAAACCCAGAGAGACTTTTGCCAGATAAAAGTTACCCAAAAACGAGCCAATTCCCTGCCACAGCGCAATCACTACAATCAGCAAAGGCACGGCTTGCAGCAAGCGCACATCTGCCAACCAAGGCACATCTGGAAATAACACTGCTTCAGGATTAGCCAAGCCATCCACGAAGTACTTCAACACATAGCCGAGCATCGGTGAGGTTGAAGCAAAAATTAAAAAACCAATGATACTGATGATAAACATGCCGATGTACGGCTTAATATACCCCAGCAAGCGAAAATAAATTTTAACCCCAGAGATGCTTTCACTCTGCTGTTGTTCTGTACTCATGTTGTTTAAATCTCAATAATGGGTGATGCATTTTAACATGCAGGTCGGCCACTGCATGGCTACCAACCCAAGGCTTCCTTTAAAAAAGGAATGGTGAGTTTACGCTGTGCTTGCAAGGAGGCGGTATCGAGTTGCTCTAAGGTATCAAAGAGCACGGTCATACTGCGCACTGAACGGGCTAAAATAAAACGCCCCACATCATCAGACAAACGCAAACCACGACGCGAAGCACGCAACTGTAAGGCGCGTAGTTTTTCATCATCACTGAGCTCATGCAGCTGAAAAATCAGCGCTAAACTCAAGCGTGACTGCAAATCAGGTAGCTTAATCGGTAATTTACGCGGCGGTGCATCGGCAGCAATCAGCAGTTGTTTACCCGCATCACGCAAACGGTTAAAGGCATGAAATAACGCCTCCTCCCACTCTGGCTGGCCCAATACGGCCTCTACGTCATCCAGACACACCAAATCACAAAACTCAACGTTATCCAGTAACTGTGTGCCGTATTTAGCCAAATCGGCTAAGGGTAAATACAACGCGCGGCCGCCACGCTCTTCAACACGCAAACAGGCCGCTTGCAGCAAGTGACTGCGACCCGAACCTGCACTCCCCCAAATATACAGCAAGCTATCCAACCAGCGGTCTTCAGCTTCACAGGCATGCTCAACATAGCCTAGGGTCACCGCATTAGCGCCGGGGTAGTAATTGGCAAAGGTTGCGTCATCACGCAGACGCACACCTAAGGATAATTGGGTTGGTTTCATGTCGATTCATTTCTCGGCTGATCACAAGTGTCAACTTGCTGGTCCGCACAAGGACTAACGGGCTCGCAGCTCTCAATGGGCTGCCCATACATATCTGATTCTTTATAGAGCTTATGAGCATGCCTCAGCAGGACCATAATCACTGCAGCGACCGGTAAAGCTAAAAGCACGCCAGTAAAGCCAAACAATTGGCCACCGGCTAAAATAGCAAAAATCACTGCCACTGGATGCAAACCAATGCGATCACCCACTAATAATGGCGTGAGCAGCATACCTTCAAGCATCTGCCCCAGCGTAAACACCGCCACAATCCCCATCAGTGGGTACCATTCAACGCCAAACTGAAACAAGCCAGCAACCAATGCCGCACTGATACCCACCACAAAGCCTAAATAGGGTACTAAACTGGCTAAACCTGCTAATAAACCGATCAACAAGCCCAGCTCCAAACCTAGGCTCATTAACCCTACAGCGTAGACCACGCCCAGCGCCAGCATGACTAACAACTGCCCGCGCATAAAAGCCCCGAGCACTTCATGGCACTCATTAAACAACATCACAGTGACTTTTTCTTTACCGCGCGGTAATAAACGACGGGCTTTAGCTACTAAAATATCCCAGTCTCGCAGCAAGTAAAAAGTGACTACAGGAATCAACAATAGATTAGTCAGCCAGCCCAAAAAGGCTAAACCAGAAGCCGTGACATGACGCAATAACAGCTGCACAACATCGGTGGTTTTATCCAGATTCTCAGCAAACATCTCTTTAATTTCATTGAGACTGCTTAAATTGGCATGAATACCTAAGCGTGTTTGCAGCCAAGGTAATGCACTGCTTTGCAACCAATCAATCAGCTGTGGCGTCACCTCAAACAAGCGCACGAGCTGGCGGCCAATCATCGGGATGAGCACCAACAGCATGATTAATAAAATCAGGCTGAGTAGTACAAAAACCAAAACCACTCCCCAGGTTCGCGATATTTTATAGCGCTCTAAAAGATCAACAATGGGGTCGCCCATATAGGCCAGTAAAATACTGACTAAAAAAGGCGTTAGAATCGGCAACAGTAAGTACAAGGTTAGCAGTGCCAAACCCAGTATGCCCAACAGCAACCAACTCTTAAGGTTTTGCGTCATGGTCTGTACTCTTATAAATTACCAGCTGAAATACAGCAT
>JAAZCO010000039.1 GCA_012513235.1 Gammaproteobacteria bacterium | reverse complement strand
CGCCCGCATTTATGCCCATCGGGTACATGCGGTAAACGGTGTGCTGACTCAAAGGTAAACTCTTTAAAAATTTCCACAAATAGATCCGCAATAGTTGATTTTAATGGGAGCAGTTTAGCAGGTATGCCATGCTGTAGGTGTGTAGCATCTTGATTGATTCGGACTGCGCGGGCCGCTTTTAAGTTTCAGTTAAGCTTAGGTCTGTAGATTATTGAGTGTCGACACAGCCTAGGGTTGTGTTAAATCATTCTAAACAAGGAAATAATCATGAAAACATTAACAGCATTATGCATCTCTGGCGCTTTATTGATGGGTGCAGGTTTGGTTCAGGCTAAAGATGTCAGCCCTGCTAAAACAGTTGAATTGAGCGTATCAGGCACTATTTTAGCATTTGATAAACTGGATCAGGCTGCCTTGGCGTTGCATCCACAGGCAACTGTTTTAGACACTGAGCTTGAAGAATCCTATGGTCGCTATATTTATCAAGTTGATCTGCGTGATGCTCAAGGCCAGGAGTGGGAAGTTGAGATGGATGCCACCACTGCTGAAATCTTAAAAAATCGACAGGATGACTAATGCGTAAAAGTGCTCTAGCGATCAGCTTGATCGTGCTGTGTTTTGCGGCTGCTACCACTGCTTGGGGTCGTGATTTAGGGCACGATGAGGCACTAAAGCTGCATCGTCAAGGTACGATTCTCTCGTCGCAACTGTTTTGGCAGCGTGCTTTAGAGCGGTATCCACAAGCGCGCTTGTTGGAGTTGGAGTTAGAGCACAAGCGTGGCCGTTATATATATGAAGTTGAGTTGCTGACCGCGCAAGGGCAGGTGCGCGAGCTGAAATTTGATGCCAGCAGCGGTGAGTTATTAAAAGATGAAGAGGATGATTAATGCGCCTATTGCTGGTTGAAGATCATGTCGCGTTAGCGGATGAGCTGTGCGCGGGTCTGCAGCAATTGGGCTATGCGGTGGATTGGCTCACCGATGGTCGTGATGCGGCCTATCAAGGTGTGGTTGAGTCGTATGATTTAATCATTTTAGACTTAGGTTTGCCTGGTTTACCTGGCCTGCAGGTGTTGGCGCAATGGCGCGCTGCCGCCATCACTACGCCGGTGTTGATCTTGACCGCACGTAGCGCATGGAGTGAGCGTATTGATGGCTTAAAAGCGGGTGCAGATGATTATTTGACTAAGCCTTTTCATCAGGAAGAACTGTACTTAAGAGTGCAGGCGTTACTGCGTCGCAGTCATGGTTTTGCCAATCAAAGTCACCTCAATGCAGCAGGCTTGCGTTTGGATGAGTCGCAGCAAAGCGTCTACAGCCAAGGGCAAGAGATTGAGTTGACCGGTGCCGAGTTTCGTTTGCTGCGCTACTTTATGCTGCATGCGGGGCAAGTGTTATCCAAAAGTCATTTGGCGGAACACTTATATGATGGTGAAACCGAACGAGACTCTAATGTTTTAGAGGTGCATGTTAATCATTTACGCCGCAAGTTAGGGCGCACGGTGATCGAGACGCGCCGTGGTCAAGGGTATCGTTTTGCTGGCTGTGATCTCGCACCGTGAAGCTGTCTATTCAACGACAACTGACATTCAGTTTAGCGCTACTGCTGATTGTGATGGGCTTAGTGGTGGCGCAGGCAGGCTTGTGGATTGTTGATAGCGGTTTGCGCCAACATATGCAGGATAACTTGCAAGCTCAAGCTGAAAATCTGCTGGCTGCACTGGTCAAGGGACCACAAGGTATACAGCTCGATAAGCAACGCTATGATGCGGTTTTTTCCAAACCTTTTTCGGGTGAGTATTTTATCATTGAGTTTGATCAACAGCGCTGGCGCTCACGCTCCTTGTGGGACTTTTCGTTAGCTCAAGCGCAAGATGAGGTGCTGGCGGGCACCTTAGTGCCAGGGCCAGAACAGCAGCAGTTATTACTCTACCAGGGGCGTTATCGACGTTATAAAACGGATATAAAAATCACTGTTGCACATGATTACAGTCCCGTTTTGGTTAGTTTTCAGCAGGCACAGATTATTGGCGGTAGCTTAGGTCTGCTGGCGCTGCTCTTGACCTTGCTATTGCAGCGCGTGCTGGTGCGCCGAGCTTTGCAACCGTTAGAGCGAGCACGGGTGCAGATTGAGCAGTTACAGCGCGGTCAGCGCAGCCAGTTAGAAAACGATTTGCCGCTTGAGCTACAGCCGTTAGTGCAGCAAGTGAATCGCTTATTGCAGCATACAGAGGAGGTGCTACAGCGCTCGCGTAAAGGCATCGGTAATTTAGGTCATGCGCTCAAAACACCTTTGGCAGTACTGATGAGTTTGCTGCAGCGTGCTGAACTCAAGCAGCAACCTGAGTTGTCAGCATTAATCCAAGCCCAGTTGCAGCAGATTGAGCAGCGTATTGCGCGCGAGTTAACCCGTGCACGTTTATCAGGCGAGGCATTGCCTGGCGCCTATTTTGACTGCGCACAAGAATTGCCCGGCCTATTTCAGTTGATGAATCATGTGCACGGCGATGTCTTAACTTTGCAGTGGCATGCCGCGCCAGCATTGCGTTTACCCTATGAGCGAGACGACCTGCTAGAGATGCTGGGCAATCTGCTGGATAACGCCTGTAAGTGGGCGGACAGCAGTGTGCAATTGAGTATTGAGCAACAGGGTGCGACTTATTATGTACGAGTCGATGATGATGGCCCAGGGATTGCGGAAAGTCAGCGTGAGCAAGTGCAACAGCGTGGCTCGCGCTTGGATGAGCAGAGTGCTGGGCACGGTTTAGGTCTGGGTATTGTCCGAGATATAGTGGCCGCTGTGCAGGGCTCTATACAGTTGCTCGACAGCCCGTTGGGCGGACTGCGAGTGGAGATTTGCTTGCCGGCACGAGCTGAATAAATACGACTCAGTTGTCTGTATTACAGCGGCACGTTAATTAATTTTTGCGCCGCTAATGATAAACTGACCGACAGCAACATAATGGCAAAAATACGCTGCAGTATGGGGCCGCCAAGGCGTGTGGCTAATTTGTTGCCTAGTAAGACACCGCAGGCACCACCGACAGTGAGTCCGACTAATAACTGCATCGGCGGTTGTGCGGCGCTGAAATATATTAAAAAGCCTGCGCCTGATACCAGAGCAATCACAGCCATGGATGTGGCGGTGGCCGCTAGCATCGACAGCGGGCTAAACCACAGCAGTGCCGGCACAATTAAGAAACCACCACCCACGCCCATCAGGCCAGATAACACGCCAACGAATAAACCCACCACCACTAACATGCCGCGATTGAGGGGTTTTTTTTCTGATTGTTCAGGCAAACTGGCGTTGCTCCACATACGCCATGCTG
This sequence comes from Gammaproteobacteria bacterium, assembly GCA_012513235.1. GTDB lineage: Bacteria > Pseudomonadota > Gammaproteobacteria > Pseudomonadales > Pseudomonadaceae > Denitrificimonas. The sequence continues at coordinate 3,490 of JAAZCO010000039.1, read as the reverse complement.
ACCAGAGCACCAGCACACAAAAGCCTAAAACCAACCAAAACTCACTGACGAGCTGTCCTAGTTGTTGGCCAATCCAGCTTCCTGGTAAACCACTGGCAGTTAGTAACGCCACTGGGACAAGATGCACATCACCGGCGCGCCAACGTCCGATGGCGCCAATCAGTGCCGATAAACCGACTGCACCAAGGCTGACGCCGATCGCATCACGTAAAGGCAAATGCAGGCTGAGCAGTAAAGGTAAAGCCACTAGCGAACCGCCAGCACCGGTTAAACCTAAAAGAGTGCCAAGCAGTAAGCCAATACCCAGAGCTTCGTAAATAATGGTTTCCACGGTTTAATTCCGTATTCAAAGTATACAAGTGCACAGTGTACGGGGTTCGCGTCATGGGGTAAAAAGTCTTGTGCAGTTTTCTAGCGTTAGAAGAGTAGGGCGCAAATCATGTGTGACTGACTCTGCGCAGAGACTTGCAGGTGTAGCGTTAAAGTGCTCCTCCGGCGCTAGCGAGGAGCGGATTGTTATTGGCTTTGACCTATATGGCGCAGCGTAAATGCCCCACGCAACTCGCCTGCAGAGTAACCACGAGCCATGTCGTTCGGGTATTTTTCATCGAGGGCAGCAGCAATTGCAGGTTGGATATCAGTACCGTGACAGCCTAAACAGCCTTCTTGCACTGGGATGGCTTTCATTAAACGAAACTGACCGTCGACCGTTTCTGCATAGCTGATAGTGGTTGCGTCTTCACCTTGAGCTGCGCGCTCAGCAAACTGTTCAAGTACTTTGCGCTCCCACTCGTCAGGTGCATTGGCATCATTACGAGTTTTTAATGAGGTGCGGCCTACTTGCCAGTTAGCATTACTGTGCTCGGCTGCGATATCGGGTGCTAAGGCTTGGCAAGCAGCTACTGCAGCGACCGGGCCACCATCTTCTTTGGCCTGTTGTACCGTATCCATTAAGTGCTGAGCAAAAGGAGGGATTAAAGCAGCAGCTTCTTGCTTGAGCGCCTCAGTGTGAGTTGCAGCACTGATGCTCTGGGTTAGAATGGCTGTGCAAAATAAAGCACCAAGAGAGGCGAGTGTGCGCATGGCTTGTTCCTACTTTGATAGATACGTTATAAGTATAATAAAAGCGTACTTTACACTGAAAATTTGAGGTTGTACTTATCATTTACTGTTTAGATTGTCGCAGCAATGAATAGCCAAACTATTAGGCGCCAGCGCTGTCAGCGCTGCCTTAGGCCGTTGGCACATTGTTTATGCAGCTTAATTCCATCATTGCCTAGTCGTACTCAAGTGCTGGTTGTACAGCATCCAGATGAGACTAAGCACGCCTTAAATACGGCGCGTTTTGTGGCGCTGGGTTTGCAAAATGCACAGTGGGTGATTGCCGAAACTGTGGATAACCTTGAGCAGTATCTACAGCAGCCGGGCTATCGTGCTTGTGTGTTGTTTCCTGGGGAGCATGCACAAGCACTGTCAGCTTATCAAGCGACTGAGTTGCCTTTATTGTTGGTTGTGCCTGACGGTACGTGGCGTAAGGCACGCAAGATTTTGCACTGTAATCCACTGCTGGCAGCCTTGCCACGAGTGACCTTGCCGCTTGGTTTGAGCAGTCGCTATCGTCTACGTAAAGCGCCCAGTGAAGATGCTTTAGCCACTGTTGAGGCGGTGCACTATGCTTTAAGTATTTTAGAGCCTGAGCAAGATTTTAGTGCGCTGTTACAGCCCTTTGAAGCTTTGATTGAAGGGCAGATTCAAGCCATGGGTGCGCAAGTGTATCAGCGTAATCATGTCGATTAAGTTGGCGGGGTGTTACGTTGGGGTCAGGCTGTTGAGCTTAGAGGCTGTTGTTGCTCTAGCTGTGTTCTTATTTGGAGAGTTAAGATGAATTTTCACACACGTAAATGGGTCAAGCCTGAGGATTTAAATCCTAATGGGACTTTATTCGGCGGTAGTTTATTGCGCTGGATTGATGAAGAAGCGGCGATTTATGCCATTGTGCAGTTGGGCAACCAAAAGGTTGTCACTAAGCTGATTTCTGAAGTGAATTTTCTCAGCTCTGCGCAACAAAGCGATATTATTGAGCTGGGCATTACAGCGACAGCCTTTGGGCGGACATCGATTACAATGCGCTGTGTGGTGCGTAATAAGATTACCCACAAGAATATTTTAACGATTGAGCGGATGGTTTTTGTAAATATGGGGCCCGATGGAAAACCAGCACCGCATGGTAAAACTGAGATTTGTTACACCCATGAGCGCATCAGTCGTGAATTATCGCAGACAGAGCAAGCTGAGTGATATGACTAACTGACGCATTGAGTATGCGTCAGTTAGCTGAGGCTACACTTGCTGTTACACGTTGAATCTAAAGTGCATCACATCGCCATCTTTAACGATGTATTCCTTGCCTTCCAAGCGCCATTTACCTGCTTCTTTAGCACCGGCTTCGCCTTTGTGCTGAACAAAGTCGTTATAAGCGATGACTTCTGCGCGAATAAAACCCTTCTCAAAGTCAGTATGGATCGCAGCGGCAGCACGTGGTGCCGTGGCACCCACTTTAGTGGTCCATGCGCGGACTTCTTTAACACCGGCGGTAAAGTACGTCTGCAGGTCTAGCAGTTGATAACCGGCACGAATTACACGATTCAGGCCGGGCTCTTCTAGACCCAGCGCTTCAAGGAACATATCCTTTTCTTCGCCGTCATCCAGTTCAGCAATTTCAGCTTCGATTTTATTACAGACTGGTACGACAATTGCGCCTTCTTCTTTGGCAATCGCGTGGACGATATCCAGCAGGGGATTATCCTCAAAGCCATCTTCAGCAACGTTAGCGATATACATCACAGGTTTCACAGTCAATAAATGAAAGCTGCGCACATGTTGCTTTTCATCTTCGCTCCAGCTTTTTAGCAGTGAGCGGGCTGGTTTGCCTTCAGTAAAGTGGCTGATCAGTTGCTCAAGCAAGACTTTTTGTGCGACTGAATCTTTATCACCGCCTTTAGCGTTGCGCGCAACACGTTGTAGTTGCTTTTCACAGCTATCAAGGTCAGCAAAAATCAGCTCAAGATCGATAATTTCAATATCACGCTTAGGATCGACAGAGTTTGATACGTGGATAACGTTCTCATCTTCAAAGCAACGTACAACGTGAGCGATTGCGTCAGTTTCACGAATGTTAGCCAGGAATTTATTACCTAAACCCTCACCTTTAGATGCGCCGGCAACCAAGCCTGCAATATCCACAAACTCCATAGTCGTGGGCAGTACACGTTCGGGTTGCACAATGTCAGCCAACGGGCCTAAGCGAGGATCTGGCACAGCAACGATGCCCGTATTGGGCTCGATGGTACAGAATGGAAAGTTTTCGGCAGCAATGCCTGATTTAGTTAAGGCATTAAAGAGGGTCGACTTGCCAACGTTGGGCAAACCCACGATACCGCAGTTAAATCCCATGATGATTTCCTCGGGAGAAAAGAGTCAAGCCTTTTGG
>JAAZCO010000283.1 GCA_012513235.1 Gammaproteobacteria bacterium | reverse complement strand
CGGTATGATTTCACCACGGTATCGCCGCGCATTAAGTGCAGCTTGCGTTCAGACTTCACCACTAAGATTTTATCAATAGATGGCATGCTGCTCTGGGCTGAGTTAGCGTAACTTAAAAATGGTAGAGCCAATAACACTGCAATACATAAAGCGCGCATAAAAAATCTATCCAAAATTGAGCTAAAACAGCAGCTTAGAAAAGCTGAATCAATGCCGCGACTATTCTAATCATATTGTCTGTAAGTAGCGATCTGTGCACACACAGTCAATAACATACTTTTACCTGAGCAGTGTATAAGTTACTTGGGTGCTGCCTAGGCTTCTGGCATGATAAAGACATCTTGAGGTATAGAGCATGCCGATGTTTGATAATGTTACTAAGCGAATTCAAAGCTACTCACCGCGTTCTTTGTTGCTGCCTGAGCAGGCGCGTGAAGCCGCGGTGCTGATGCCACTAACGCGCACGGGCAATCCTGAGTTGCTGTTAACGCTACGCGCACAAAACCTTTCTACCCATGGTGGTGAAGTGGCTTTTCCTGGTGGGCGGCGCGATCCCGAGGATCAAGACCTGATCCGTACTGCTTTGCGTGAAACCCATGAAGAAGTGGGTTTAGCACCTGACCTAGTGCAAGTGGTGGGGCCGCTAAGCCAAGTTATTTCACGCCATGGTGTCAAGGTCACACCTTATGTGGGGTTTATTCCGGAAGCAGCGCAATACACCGCCAATCCTGGTGAGATTGATTCGATTTTTTCGGTGCCACTGGATTTTTTTGCCACAGATCCGCGCCGTAATACCCACCGCATCGACTACTTGGGTCGTACTTGGTATGTACCTAGCTACCATTTTGCCGGTTATAAGATTTGGGGTCTGACTGCTCTAATGTTGGTGGAGTTAGTGAATTTAGTGTACGACACCGATATCGTTTTGCATGAGCCACCGCAATTAAGTAAAAAAGAAGTCTAAATAACAATCATAAAAGGAATGACCGATGAAATACCGTTTAGCCCAGAGTCGAGTGGATGCCCATCCCGAGAGTTGGATTGCACCGACTGCAGTTGTGATTGGTAAAGTGCGTTTAGAGGCGGGTGCCAGTGTCTGGTTTAACGCTGTGTTGCGTGGTGATAACGAATTAATTCATATTGGTGAGAACAGTAATGTGCAAGACGGCACTGTGATGCATACCGATATGGGTTGGCCCTTAACCTTAGGTAAAGGCGTCACTGTGGGCCATAACGCTATGCTGCATGGTTGCACTGTCGGCGATCACAGCTTGATCGGGATTGGTGCGGTGATTCTCAATGGTGCCAAGATTGGTAAGCACTGCATTATCGGTGCTAATGCTTTGATTGCTGAAGGCAAAGAGATCCCTGATGGCAGTTTAGTCGTGGGTTCTCCCGGGAAAGTCGTACGCGAGTTGACGGCTGAGCAAAAAAGTAACCTAGAGGCCAATGCCGGCAATTATGTGCATAATGCTCAGCGTTATGCCCAACAGTTACAGGAAGATCATGACGACACCCTTTAAAATCGCTGAAAAACCGGTTAAATCCCCGTGTGTCAGTTTGTGTGCTTTAGATATCGATGATGTCTGCATGGGCTGCCAGCGCACGGGTCAAGAGATCAGTCGCTGGGGTAAAATGACCAATGAAGAGCGCCGTGAGGTGCTGCACCATGCGCACGTCCGTGCTCAAGAGCAAGGTTTGCTCAGTTAATCAATGAGGATATGTAATGCCCCGTATAGGAACGCCATTATCAACGAGCGCAGTGCGTGTTTTACTCTGTGGTTCAGGTGAGTTAGGCAAAGAAGTCGCCCTTGAATTACAGCGCTTTGGTGTTGAAGTGATTGCTGTTGATCGCTATGCCAACGCCCCGGCAATGCAAGTCGCGCACCGCAGCCACGTGATTAATATGCTTGATGATGCCGCCTTGCGCGCGGTGATTGAGCTGGAAAAGCCTGACTATATCGTCCCAGAGATTGAGGCGATTGCCACAGCCACTTTAGTTGAATTAGAAGCTGAAGGCTTTACGGTTATTCCTACTGCGCGGGCAGCACAACTGACGATGGATCGCGAGGGTATTCGTCGCTTGGCGGCTGAAGATTTAGCTTTGCCGACCTCGCCTTACTGCTTTGCAGACAATTATGCTGAGTATTGTGCGGGCGTTGAGCAGGTCGGTTATCCCTGTGTGGTGAAGCCGCTGATGAGTTCGTCGGGTAAAGGACAAAGCGTTCTGCGCAGTGCAGAAGACCTCAGTGCTGCATGGAAAACCGCCCAAGAGGGTGGTCGCACCGGTGCTGGGCGTGTGATTGTTGAAGGCTTTATTGATTTTGATTATGAAATCACCTTGCTGACAGTACGTCATATTGACGGCACGAGCTTTTGTGAGCCTATAGGACATCTACAAGAGCGCGGTGACTATGTGCAGTCGTGGCAGCCGCAGGTGATGAGTCTTGTTGCGCTGGCAGCAGCACAGCGTATTGCGCAGAGTATTACCGATGCTTTGGGTGGTCGAGGTGTATTTGGTGTCGAGTTGTTTGTGAAGGGTGATGAAGTGTGGTTCAGCGAAGTGTCACCGCGTCCGCACGATACCGGCTTGGTGACTTTAATGTCGCAAGATTTATCTGAGTTTGCCTTACATGCGCGTGCGATTTTAGGCCTGCCTATTCCAGCAATTCGCCAACTGGGCGCCACAGCCTCGGCGGTACTCTTGGTGCAAGGCCATTCCACGCAAACTGCTTTTGCAGGTTTAGCGCAAGCGTTGCAAGAGCCCGATACTGCCTTGCGCTTGTTCGGTAAGCCTGCTGTGGAAGGCGAGCGTCGTATGGGTGTGGCGTTGGCACAAGCGGCGAATGTCGATGCCGCTCGTGCTAAGGCGTTGCAGGTCATCAGTCAGATTCAAGTGACCTTGTAATCACTTGCGCAACCGAGTCAGAGGCTTTCCCATAAGCGGGCGCGACTGACTCGGTTGTCTTTAATTTCCAGTGTTTCTACATAGTAAGGGCCAACCTGAATACAGACTGCGCCTTCTGGAATAAACTCAAGAATTTCTGTGATTAAGCCATTTAGCGTCTTAGGACCGTCGCTGGGTAGTTCCCACTCCAGCGCCTTGTTGATATCACGGATATAGGCTGTGCCATCAATGGTGTAACTGCCATCACTGAGTTGGCGTACCTCGGGCGCTGCACGGCGATCATGATCACTGAACTCGCCGACAATCTCTTCAAGAATATCTTCTAAAGTGACAATCCCTTCCACATCGCCATATTCATCGACCACGATACCAATACGACGCTTATGCTTTTGAAAATTGAGCAATTGTGTGGACAGTGGTGTGCTTTCAGGTACGAAGTACGGATCACTGCAGGCTTCTTGTAGGTCGTCATGCGTCAGTTTGTTGAGCGTTAATAAACGCGCAATTTGGCGCATATGAATCACGCCAATGATCTGGTTGATGTTTTCACGGTACAGCGGAAGGCGCGTGTGTGTGGTGGTACGCAGTTGCCAAATGATTTGATCGAGATTGCTGTTGAGGTCAATACCGAACACTTCATTGCGCGGAATCATAATGTCATTCACTGTGACTTTTTCCAGGTCAAGGATGCCCAGCAGCATATCTTGACGATTGCCCGGCAGTTCTTGTCCTGCTTCACGTACCACGCTACGCAGTTCTTCAGTCGATAAGCTTTCAGATGAGTGGTGACGAGGGTCTATACCTATCATGCGCAGCAAGCTGTTACTGATAGCGCCAGTCATCCAGACAATAGGGTAGAGCGGCGTCATGAGCAGTAAAATAACCCGGCTGGCAGGGAAGGCGATCAACTCTGGGCGCAAAGCAGCTAAGGTTTTTGGGGTTATTTCACCAAAAATCAGCACCACAATGGTCAGGGATACTGTTGCTATGACCACGCCAGCATCGCCCCATAACTCGACGCAAATTACAGTGGCAATCGAGGCTGCCAATATATTGACCACGTTATTGCCGACTAAGATGGTACCTAGTAAGCGATCGGGCTTGCTTAGCAAGTGTTGTGCACGCTGCGCGTTACGGTTTCCTTCGCGGCTCATGTGGCGCAATCTATAGCGGTTTAAGCTTAAGAGGCCTGTTTCTGAGCTGGAGAAAAATGCTGAACAAAGAATCAAAAAAACCAGCAAACCTAGCAGATAGCTGATGTGCATATCGTCCACAAGCAAAAAGCCTCAAATAACTAAGATAAATTCACGGACTAATTTACTGCCAAAGTAGGCCAGCATCAGTAAGAGGAAGCCGGCAACAGTCCAGCGAATAGCTTTGTGTCCGCG
>JAAZCO010000282.1 GCA_012513235.1 Gammaproteobacteria bacterium | reverse complement strand
CTGGCGTTTACTTGAGCGCTTGCCAAATCGTGCGGAAATTTTCACGTTTTTCGAACCTGAGCAGCAAGTGCGTTTAGCCCGTGAGTTTCCACGAGCCACGCTGGCTGAGTTGGTCAGTGAAATGCCTGCTGATGAGCGCACAGATTTATTTAAGCGTTTTGATCAAAATCAGCGCGATATGTTGCTGCCCGCCTTGGCGCATGCTGAGCGTGAAGATATTCGTAAATTGTCAGCTTATGTCGAAGGCACCGCCGGTGCTTTAATGACCTCTGACTATGCCATGCTGAAAAAAGATATGACCGTGGCACAAGCTATGGCCTATTTACGTGATGAAGCACCGGATGCAGAAACGATTTATCAAGCTTATATTGTCAGCGACAAGCGTAAGTTGCTCGGTGCGGTATCACTGCGTGATTTAATTTTGGCTGACTTAAATAAGTCGATTCAAGATTTAATGACCAGCGATGTTGTGCATGCTTTAGTGACCGATGACCAAGAAGATATTGCCAAGAAAATCGCACGTTATGATTTATTAGCTTTGCCGATTACCGATGAGCGCGGCATTTTGGTCGGTATTGTCACCTATGACGATGCTATGGATGTGGTCAGTGAAGAAGCCACTGACGATATTCACAAGTCAGCGGGTGTCAGTACCATTGTTGGCAACCTCAAGGACGCCAGTATTGGTTTGCTCTATCGCAAACGAGTTTTTTGGCTGGTACTGCTGGTGTTTGGTAACTTGTTTTCTGGTGCGGGGATTGCGCACTTTGAAGACATCATCGCGGCCAATATCGTCTTAGTGTTCTTTCTGCCTTTACTGGTGGATAGCGGCGGTAACGCCGGTTCGCAGTCGGCCACCTTGATGGTGCGAGCTTTAGCCACTGGTGAAGTGGTGATGCGTGACTGGTTGCATTTAATTGGTCGTGAAGCTTTAGTCGCTTTGGCTCTGGGTTGCACCATGGCCGCAGCGGTATCGATTTTGGGCTATATCCGTGGTGATGAAACCATCGCCTTAGTCTTAGCCCTGAGTATGGTTTCTATCGTCATGATCGGCTGTATGATCGGTATGAGCCTGCCATTTGTTCTCAGCAAATTTAACTTTGACCCTGCTAGCGCGAGTGCACCCTTGATCACTTCAGTGTGTGATGCGGTTGGTGTGGTGATTTATCTGTTTATTGCTGCGCACTTTCTTGCTGATGTAGCCATTGTCTAAATAGTCTGGCGACAGCCTAATCTCTGCGGTTGTCGTCTGCAAAATTACAGTTCAGTACCTTCTGCTATGTCTCTAGCCTTCGTAGCAGAGGGTGTTGCAAGCGTGATTCATACGCTCGCTGAGAGCGATTCTGTTATTTCATATATTGAATTCGAGGTACAACAGCATGGTTTGGGAAAACTTCTTGCTGCGTGTCGCTGTGGCGATGATTTTAGGAGCGGTGATTGGTGCTGAGCGCCAGTTGCGGCAAAGACTTGCAGGTTTACGCACCAATGCTTTGGTGGCATCGGGTGCTAGTTTGTTTGTCTTAGTGTCCGCCTATACCGGAGATATCGGCAGTGCGGGGCGTATTTCGGGGCAGGTGGTCTCGGGGATTGGGTTTTTGGGCGCAGGCGTTATTATGCGTGAAGGCCTGAATATTCGCGGCCTCAATACAGCGGCGACTTTGTGGTGCTCGGCAGCGATTGGCGTGCTCTGCGGTATGGGATTATTGGTTGAAGCAGCATTGGGAGCTGTGGTGATTTTGTCGGCTAATATCTTATTGCGTGATGCTGCACAGCGTATTAATCGCTTAAACGTGGTGGAGAGTGAAGTGGAGCAGCGCTACGCAGTGCATATTGTTTGCCATAGCGATGATGAGGTGCATGTGCGTACTTTACTGCTACATACCTTGAGTAATATGTCTTTTACCTTGCAGTCGCTACTCAGTAAAGATGTGGATGAGCAGCAGCGTTTACTGGTCAGTGCTGAAATTGTCGCGCGCTCGGGGAATCAATCACAGTTGGAGCAGATTGTCAGTCGTAT
>JAAZCO010000281.1 GCA_012513235.1 Gammaproteobacteria bacterium | reverse complement strand
GATGGCTTGACCATTCGCAAAGTGATTGTGGTTCCCAATAAGTTGGTTAATATTGTTGCCAACTAATTGAGTTGTGCTTTTTTACTTACACTGCCTAACCTCACAACGGGGTTAGGCGTAAAGGATTGACCATGCTAAAACGCACTATAACTGTACTGGGTCTGGCTTTTTTGCTGACCGCATGTGGCTTTCAATTACGCGGTACGGGCACCATGCAAATGGCGCTGACTGAACTGAATTTTGCTGCACGTGATGCTTTAAGCCCTTTAGGCAAACAAGTTAAACAAGGCCTAGATAACAATCAGGTCGCTATTTCCAGTAATGCTCCATTTACTCTGTATTTAGGTGCTGAAGAATCAACTCGCCGCACTGCCAGCTTCACTGCCGGTACCCGCAGCGCAGAATACCGCATCACCAGCTCAGCCACTTATGAGCTACGCTCAGGCAATCTACCCGCGCTGATCAAAGACCGCGTTGAAGTGCAGCGCACTTACGCACACAACCAAGACAACGTCACAGGTTCAGGTCAAGAAGAAGCTATGCTGCGTGAAGAAATGCGTCGCGATTTAGTCATGCAATTGATGATTCGCTTGCAAGCCATCACGCCAGCACAACTGCAAGATTTACAAAATCAAGCAGAGCGCCGTCAAGCAGCCGAGCAAGAAGCACGTGCTGCAGCCATGCGCGCACAGCAACAAGCCGATGAGCCACAACAATCACCGATTTCCTTACCTTAGTGATTTAGGGTCTTGTGCAAGCAAGACCCGACCTTTGCCCTATGCGCATTTATCCTGAAAAACTCAATGGCCAACTCAAACAGGCCTTACTGCCGATCTACTTGATCAGTAGTGATGAACCTTTGTTAGCTCAAGAAGCCAGTGATGCCATTCGCGCTGCCTGTCGCCAAGCCGATTACAGCGAACGCCAAGTGTTTCATATTGAGCGTGGTTTCGACTGGAATATCATCCGCGAAGCCAATGCCAGCTTGTCTTTATTTGCTGAAAAACGCTTGCTGGAATTGCGTATTAATTCTGGTAAGCCGGGCGACCAGGGCAGCATTGTTTTACAGGAATATCTAGCCCGCCCCGCAGAAGACACTGTGCTGCTGATTAATGTTCCGCGTTTGGATAGCAGCACGCTAAAAACCAAATGGGCTAAAGCCTTAATGGACAGCCAACTCTGCGGTTTTGTGCAGCTGCCCAATGTCAATATTGAGCAATTGCCCAACTGGATTAATCAGCGTTTAGCCCAGCAAGGTCTCAGCGCTGATCCCGCAGCGATTGATTTAATTGTTGCGCGTACTGAAGGCAATCTGTTGGCGGCAGTGCAAGAAATCGAAAAACTTAAACTGCTGACCAATGCAACACATCTGGATGTTGAAGCCATTCAAACCAGCATCGCTGATAGCGCCCGCTATGATGTATTTGGTTTGGTGGATGCTGCACTGGAAGGCGATGCGCAACGCAGTTTGCGCATGTTGGCGGGTTTGCGCAGCGAAGGTACGGACATCCCTATTATACTCTGGGCTGTCGCCCGTGATATTCGCCAGCTTGGCACGCTTGCCCAACAACTCAGCTCAGGCACCAGCCTGGATCGTGCACTGTCAAAAGTATGGCCAGCGGCACGCAAACCCTTGTTTGCTAAAGCCCTCAAACGTCTGTCCGGTACACAGTGGCAACTGCTACTCAAAGATGCACAACTACTAGATGAGCAAAGCAAAGGCCAAGCCACGGGTGATGCTTGGGTCGGTATGGCGTCACTGATTATGCGTATGTCTGGCTCGCGTTTAGCTATTTTTGAGCATCAATAGCGGATAAAGGCGAAGCTGTGCTACTTTTTTGCTAAACTGCCCGACTTATTCATTGGAGCAGTCGCATGTCGCAGATCTATCAACACCGCGCCCGTAAGCGTTTCGGTCAAAACTTCTTGCACGATACTGGCGTGATTGATCGCATTATTCGCGCTATTGCTCCACGTGAAGGCGACCGCATGTTAGAAATTGGCCCAGGCCAAGGTGCTATCACGCAAAGCTTAGTCGACAGCGGCGTGCGGCTGGACGTGATCGAAATTGACCTCGACCTCGTCAGTATCTTGCAAGACCGATTCGCCCTCGCCAAGAACTTCACTCTGCACGAAGGTGATGCGCTAAAATTTGATTTTAGCCGCCTCAATCCAGAACCCAGCAGTCTGCGTGTGGTCGGCAACCTGCCCTACAATATTTCCACGCCGCTGATTTTCCATCTACTCAACAATGCGCACTTGGTGCGTGACATGCACTTTATGCTGCAAAAAGAAGTGGTTGAGCGCATGGCCGCTAAGCCCGGTGGCGGTGATTGGGGCCGTTTGTCCATTATGGTGCAGTACCATTGCCGCGTTGAGCACTTATTTAATGTGGGGCCAGGCTCGTTTAGCCCGCCACCCAAAGTCGACTCGGCGATTGTGCGCTTAACGCCGCACGCCGTCTTGCCGCATCAAGCACAAGATGCTCGTGCGCTGGATCGCATTGTGCGTGAAGCCTTTAATCAGCGCCGTAAAACTCTGCGCAACACCCTAAAAAATGTCTTATCCGCTGAAGAAATTGCAGCCGCGGGTGTCGACGGCAGCTTGCGCCCAGAACAATTGGATTTGGCCGCTTTTGTCCGCTTAGCCGATCAGTTATCTGCGCAGCCGGCTGCGCAATTATCTTGAGAACACTATGAATAATCTGTGCGATACCATTGATATCCGTGTGAAGACACGTTACTTGGCTGATCACTCTGCCCCTGCTGAAAACCGCTATGTGTTTGCCTACGACATCACCATCCGCAATAACGGTACCGATTCAGCGCAGCTGTTAAGCCGCCACTGGATCATTACCGATGGTGACGGCAAAACCCAAGAAGTCCGCGGTTCAGGCGTGGTTGGTGAGCAGCCCATTATTGATGCCGATGATGAGTACAGTTATAGCAGCGGTACCTTAATGACCACAGTGGTTGGCAGCATGCAAGGTAGCTTTACCATGCGCGCTGAAGATGGCGAAGAGTTTGAAGCCATCATCGCCCCCTTTGGTTTAGCTGTACCGGGCGTTGTGCATTAATGGCAACCTATGCAGTAGGTGATGTACAAGGCTGCCTTGAGCCGCTGCAGCACTTACTCGATCGCGTTGATTTTGACCCTAGCCACGACAAGCTCTGGCTGGTTGGTGACTTGGTGAATCGCGGTCCGCAATCGCTAGAAACCTTACGCTTTCTCTATGCCATGCGTGATTCTGTGGTAACAGTTTTGGGCAACCATGACTTACACCTACTGGCGATTGCCAACCATGCTGCGCGCATTAAAAAGAAAGACACCTTACGTGAAATTCTCAATGCACCCGATTGCGATGAACTGCTGTTTTGGCTGCGCCAGCAACCACTGATGCATCATGATGCCGAGCGTAAGATCAGTATGGTGCACGCCGGTATTCCACCGCAGTGGAGCATTGCTGAGGCTCTAGCTCGCGCTGATGAAATGCATCGCGTCCTGCAAGATGACAGCCTCTTTATTCCTTATTTGGATGGCATGTATGGCGATCATCCCACTCAATGGAATGATGAATTAGCCGGCATTGAACGCTTACGCGTGATTACCAATTACTTTACGCGCATGCGCTTTTGTACTGCGACCGGTGTGCTCGATCTGAACGGCAAAGAAGGCATCAACAGTGCGCCGGAAGGATTTGCGCCCTGGTTCAGTCATCCCGAACGCCTGACTAAAGACGATACTATTTTATTTGGTCACTGGGCGGCACTTGAAGGCCGATGCCCTGCTCCCAATACCATTGCGCTAGATACTGGTTGCGTCTGGGGCGGGAAAATGTCGCTGTATAATATCGACACCCAACATTTTGAGCGCTGCGCCTGCAAGCCAGCTGCCTAAATTTTCATATTCAGCGAGGACCTTATGGACGCTTTTAAACGTATCAGTGTTGAACAAGCCAAAAACCTGTGTGCCGATGGCGCGGTGATGGTCGATATTCGCGATCCAGAAAGCTTTGCCAGTGGACACCCTGTCGGAGCTATTCACTTAGATAATCATTCATTGGCGCAATTTATTGCCCAAGCCGATTTAGATGCTCCGACCATTGTCGTCTGCTATCACGGTCATTCCAGCCAAAGTGCTGCAGCCTACCTTCACAGTCAAGACTTTAGCGATCTGTACAGCATGGATGGTGGCTTTGAAGAGTGGCGTCACGCGCTACCAGAGTTGGTTGAGCGCAGCGCTGAATAACTCAAGCGCCTGCTACAAAGCAAAAACCCCAACGGTGATGTTGGGGTTTTAGTGAAGCCTGTTTCTAAATAGGCTTGCTAGCTGACTTGGCTACAAGGGTTTTCGACCGCTGATCACACGCAGTAACACTATCACTACAGCAATCACTAATAACAGGTGAATAAAGCCGCCAATGGTGACTGATGAAACCAGACCAAGAATCCACAAGACGATCAGTATCATTGCAATTGTATATAGCATAATTCGTATCCTTCATTATTGTTTGAGTGACACTAGCAATATTATTGAGCCTGATACTGCCCTTTGGTTCAGCTTAAATTGCTCACATTTAGCTTAAGCATCTTGCAGCAAACCTAACCCAGCCTAAAATAATTGTACGCAATAGCTGATGCAGCAGCATCTATCGGCAATCTAACACGGCACATCATCTTTACTTACATCTTTTTCTGCAGAGATCTCTTGCGCCTGCTGACGCTCTTGAGCAGTGGCAGTCAGCCCCTGTTGAGCATCGCATTGCGCAGGCTCGTACACTAATACACTAAATAGCGAAAAGTGATCTGAACCTATCGAGGGTAAACGCTGGATTTTTTTCACACTAAAGTGCGCACTGTGAAATAAATGATCCAGCGGCCAGCGCAAAAATGGCACATTCACATGAAAAGTATTGAACATACCACGCCCCACCCGTGGGTCGAGCAATCCACTGATTTTGCGAAACAGTCGTGTAGTCGCTGACCATGCCACATCATTCAGGTCACCGGTCACTACAATAGGGCCACGGGTCTCAGCGACACTACGGGCAATAGTAATCAACTCAGCATCACGCTCGGCAGACTCGGTATTCTCAGTAGGGCTGGGCGGTGCAGGATGCACAAAATACATTTGCACAGTCACATCACAGCGCAACTGCACTTGAAAATGAATGGATGGAATATCATCTTCCACCAAATAAGCGACCGACTCATCACTAAAAGGCAAGCGTGAGTACACATGCATGCCATACAAGTTATCCAACGGACACTTCACGCTATAAGGCATAGCCGCTTCTAGCACATTCAACTGATCCTGCCACCACTGATCAGACTCCAAGGTCACCAAAATATCTGGCTGATACTGATCAACTAAAGCCAGTAATTTGTCGCTGTTACGATTGGTTTTCAGCACATTGGCGGTAATGATACTGAGTTGCCGATCAGGGTCTGTACTGGTGTTGCGCTGAACTTCGCATGGCCACAGCCGTGTATAAGGCACCACCCACCACAACTGCCAAGCCAAACACAACGCAGTTGCAACTATCAACACCACAGACAAAGACTGCTGCAGAGTCAGATTTGCAAGATGAAACACCAGTAATATAAAGGCTAAAACAGCAATCTGCAGTCGCGGAAAATCTAAGCCACGCACGATCCAGTGTGGATTTTTAGACAGCGGCACAACAGTCGCTATAACTAATAATAAGGTAGCAAAGGCGGATATCATTGATAGTGTATTTCCAATGAGAGAGTGCTTAACATGCGGCTTCGCGGACCGTACAGCGCTGCACATATAAAAACCATATCCTTGTTTATACTCAGCTTTACTGTTGTTTACAATCGTCATCATTAAGCTGCGTACGCATTGCACGATACGCCTGCAATCACTACAGTCAGCCATGCGCATCAACACAATAACGGTGCATCATCGCCCTAAAGGAAGTCACCATCATGATCAAACTTCATCACCTGCAGGCTTCACGCTCAATCCGCATCCTTTGGTTACTGGAAGAAATCGGCCAGCCTTATGAACTGATCAGTTATCAACGTGATGCCAAAACCCATCTAGCGCCGCAATCACTCAAATCCATTCACCCGTTGGGCAAGTCTCCAGTGATTGAATTAGACGGCAAGGTTATTGCTGAGTCTGGTGCGATCGTCGAGTTACTGATTAAAAAATTCGCACCGCACTTAGCTCCAGATGAGAGTTCAGAGCACTACAGTGATTACTTACAATGGCTACACTTTGCCGAAAGCTCAGCCATGCTGCCGCTATTATTAAAGGTGTTTAATCAGTATGAAACGCGGTCTGGCACCACACTAAAATTCCTTGATCACTATGCTGAAGCGGAATTTAACAAGGTTTTTACATATTTAAATAACCACCTCAACGGCAAGACATTCTTAATCGAAGAACGCCTAAGTGGTGCAGATTTTATGCTGGCGTTTGTTATACAAAGCGCACTCAACATGCTGAAATGCGCCAGCAAATATCCGCATATTAAAAGCTATCTTGATCATCTAGAAAGCCTTGCCAGCTATCAAAAAGCCATGCAGATCGAAGCCAGCGCATAACAGCAACGCCAAAGTAAAGCAGCACAATTCTGGCAGCACACTCAACGCAAAACGCCCCAACAGAACTGATCTGCTGGGGCGTTTTTATTGCGCTATCACGCATGCTTTACACTAGAGCAATTACAACAGTTTCTGCTCACGTGCCATGGCCATCGCTGCTTGTGGACCAGTCCACAAAGACGGCAAAATAATCACCGACACCGGAATCGCCGTCAGCACAATAAACTGCTGCAGCACGCCAATCTGGCCTTCACCTAAGTACAGCAAGATGCCAGCCATCACTGCCATCGCAGCACCCCAGAACGCACGAATCAAGGCATGTGGCTCATCGTGACCTGCGCCCACTACGGCAATGGCATAACTCATGGAATCACCGGTGGTGGCAACGAAAATAGTCGTCAGTAACAAAATCGCACCGGCCATCCAAATACCACCTGGTAAGGCTTGTGCAATGGTCAGCGTGGCCACATCAAAGGAAAAGTTCTCCAGTGCATCGACCAACTCGACAGCACCTGTCAGCTGGTAATAGATGCCTGAACCACCCAGCAGCGTAAACCAAATCGTGGTGGCAATCGGCGCTAGTACCGCGACGGCTATTACCATCTGACGAATAGTACGACCACGCGAGATGCGTGCGACAAAAATCGCCATCAAAGGTGCATAACCAATAAACCAAGCAAAGAAGAACACCGTCCACCATTGCAACCACCACTCAGGTGCGGTCTCACTGGTCATGGTTGCCATAGCGAAGAACGAGGTCATATATTCGCCCATTGATTGCAAATAGACGTTGGTCAAAAATAGCGTCGGGCCAAAAATGAAAATAGCGGCACCAATCGCCAGCGCCAGAATCACGTTAAAGCGACTCAGGATCTGAATGCCTTTATGAATACCACTCATCGCCGAGATGATATAGACCGCCGCCAGTAACATCAGAATAAACAGTTGCGTGGCAAAGCCATTGCTAAAACCAAACAGCACTTGCAGGCCGTAGCTCATCTGCGTCGCCAGAAAACCAATCGGGCCCACAGTACCAGCCACAATGGCAATCACACATAAAGCATCGACAACGCCACCGACCCAGCTGGTCAGGATCCATTCACCAAACACCGGATAAAGTAAGGTTCGCGGCTGCAGTGGCTTACCGAGATGGTAATGGGCATGTGCCATCACAATTGCGGTTAAGGAGCCTAATACTGCCCAAGCTAAAAAGCCCCAGTGCATAAAGGATTGCGCCAGCGCCGGAGCTACAGCAGCGGCTGTACTGGCTTCTGTGCTAAATGCAGGTGGCGTTACTACAAAGTGATAAATCGGTTCACCTGCGGCAAAGAACACCCCGCCACCGGCCAGCAAAGTACACATCACCATGGATAACCAACGGAAGGTGCTGATTTCTGGCGTATCAAGGTTACCAATCTTGGCTTGCCCAGCACGGCTCAGAGCAATGCCAATCGAAATAAAGAACGTAGCTAACAATAACATTTGGAAGAACGAGCCCAGATATTTAGCTGTCCAGGCAAAGCCATCACCAATAAAAGCGGTGAGCCAGACTGAATCGTAAAACGATAGCCCAACAAACAGAGCAATAAAGCCCATGGTCAAAGTGAGAACAACAGGGTCACCGAAGCGGTGCGAGGATTTTTTTACAGCGGGGTCAGGTACTGCGGACTGAGAAGCACTAGCGGAATGAGACATTACGTCCAACGTAGGTTTGAAAATTGGCGGTCTATGATACGGACTGAGATATTCATTGCAAGGTGACCGATCAGTCAATTAACAACCAACTCGCACTACATAGATGCAAAAACCCTGATAAAACCCTATCCACTCTATTTATTATGGTTCGTGCTACTGAGCTTTATTAGCGAGCTAAGCACTGTATTATAAGACCTCACCAGCATCTCCATTAAGGCCAAAACCCACAGTGCTCCCAATCGATTTAATTCTCCCTGAACTTAAAGATACCCTTGAGCACAGCACTACAGTTCTGCTGCAAGCGCCCCCAGGGGCGGGTAAAACGACACGTGTGCCGCTGGCCTTACTCGATGCGCACTGGCGTGCTGGACGTAAGATTCTGATGCTCGAGCCTCGGCGTATCGCCGCGCGCTCAGCCGCCAATTTTATGGCCAAACAATTGGGTGAAAAAGCCGGACAAACGATCGGTTATCGCACTAAGCTGGACAGTAAAATCTCGGATAGCACACAGATTGAAGTGGTCACCGAAGGTATTCTCACACGCATGATTCAAAGCGATCCGATGCTGGAAGACTACGCTGCGGTGTTATTTGATGAGTTTCATGAGCGCTCTTTGCACGCCGATTTAGGTTTAATCTTGGCGCGTGAATCGCAGCAAGCCTTGCGTGATGATCTGCGCATCCTCGTAATGTCGGCGACTCTGGATACCGCACCGATTGCCAAAATACTCGGTGACGTGCCGATTATCAACAGTGCTGGGCGGGCGTTTCCAGTGGATGTATTGTATCGCCCGATACGTACCCAG
>JAAZCO010000280.1 GCA_012513235.1 Gammaproteobacteria bacterium | reverse complement strand
TAATCCAGCACCAATATCCAAAACCCGTAACGGGCGCTGAGGCAGGACTTCATTCAGGTCGGCTTGCAACACAGCCAAGCGAATCGCGCCTTTATTACTGCCGTAAATTTTCTTAGCAAAACGAATCGCCAGTTCATCAAAATGGTGGTCGTGCATGGGATTACTCTTTAAAAAATCTGCGGTAACTTCAGTTGCCGACTGCATGTATTACCAGTGGGTAGCAGTGTTATGAAGCAGAAGCGTTGCAGGTGGACATCATAATGAGGCGCACGATAAGCCTATTTTGGCGGTTTGTCTTGCTTGGGGCATTCGGGGCGCACGCCGAAATCATCTTTTGTGCACGGATTCACGCGGCGTTTATCCTGCAGAGTGGTTTGGCGCAAATGAAAAGGTTGCGCAGGAGTACGCTCCAATACGGCATCCTGTTCATTGATAATCTCTACCGCTAATAAGTGCGTGCCGCGGTTCACCTCTTTGAGCTGTAATACTGGGCTGCGCGTAGGCTCGCCGACAGGATTACCGTCAAGAATAAAGCGATAACGATGCCCATCCAGCAAGCTTGGCTCACTGCTGACGGTGACAATCAACTGCTGATCGTTGGCGCGAATTGTGGCGTCAGGTTCCGGCGCTAAAATACGCAGCATTTCGTATTGCACGGGCAGTGCTACTGGCGACTCTAAATACACTGGTGGAGGGTTAATAGTGTCGATTGTCGGCGTAGCCGGCGTTTGATTGCTGGGAGCAATTTTGAGTGTTTTTACACGTTGATGCTTGGGCGGCTTATCGGTAAAGACTCGCGCACCATTCGCGTCGGTATAGGTATAAATTGCGCCTTGAGCGAACGGTAGTAGGCTGATGAGCAATACGCCGATAAATAGCTTGAGTTTCATGGTGCGGATAGTGGAGTAGGCCTAGCGCGAAACGCTGGACTGGAAGTATGCACGCGTTGAATGGCTAGAGTTTGTTCAGCGCTGGTTTGAATCACTTGATCGCCTGCTAACACTTGTACCGCTATGCGGTGCTCGCCACGCTCTAGGTTTTGTACAGCAATACGAATGGATGATGTCCTAGAGCCATAAGGTTGGTCATTGATCAACAGTTGCAAGCGATGCTCACTGCTCAGTGTCGGGGCAATCTCAATATGAATAATAAAGTTGCCATTGTTGGCGCGTAAGGCTTCTTCATCAGGTAAACCAGCGACCTGCAGAGAGCTATAGGGAGCGGCAGTATCTGTAGTGTTTGCCTGAGTATTACCGGTATCGACAGAGTGCTGCTGGCCATCGGAAACAGTATTGATGTTGGGCAACTCAATACTGCTAGCTTTTACGTCCAGCGGTGGTCGATCGGTGTACACGCGATGACCTTTGGCGTCAGTGTATTGATAAATCTGCGCTGCCGCTGGTAAGGCACTTATTAGCAAAGTTATGACAAATATAAGGCGCATAATCCACTCCCTTTATAAGCGTTGAAGTCATATGTATTTAAGCTGTTACCGCTCAGTTCACAGTAGTCCTTGTGTGTAAAAAGCAGTGATACATAATGTGAGTACAGTTTTTAGGTCAATTACAAAAAACACTGAAATCTATTGCTGTGCCGCGTACACTACAAATCATTATAATGAGCCAGCTATACTGTGGTCTATTGAGTCAATTGTCGCGCTATTTCCATATAATAACTTGCCTTAGGGCTAGCGCTGACAGCAGGCAACAGTCAAAATAGCATATTAAATTTATTTTACGCGTCTCGCCTTTGGTTTTTGACGCACTCCTGATCATTTTGACTCAGGATCTGTGGCGAGCGCACTGCCCGCAAACCTGTTGCTGGGTGGGCATCTCGATTATGAAGTCCTCGGAGACCATGATGTCAAAGTCGCTCGAACTGATACAAACCCATAACGCTAAGTGGATTGATCTGCGTTTCAC
>JAAZCO010000279.1 GCA_012513235.1 Gammaproteobacteria bacterium | reverse complement strand
GGCGGTAGCGGTACAAAATACCGGTGGTCTTCTGTGCTTCACCCTCAGGCTGAACCTTAACCTTGAGCATCGTTACGCAGAGCAATGGCGTTAAAGTCACGGCAAATAACCAGCTGAGCATCATCGAATACAAAATAACCCAGAACAAAGAGCCCGCATACTCCCCCATATCCGTGGGCGATAGACCAATAGCACTAAAAGCTAAAATACCCACCACAGTACCGCCCAGCAGTGGAAACTGTGTACCTTTCACCACCGCAATCGCAGCACTTTCGGCCTTTTCGCCTTTTTGCATGCGCACTAAAATGCCGTCAGTCACCACAATGGCGTTATCCACCAGCATCCCGAGCGCAATAATCAAAGCACCCAGCGACACCCGCTGCATGGCAATACCGTCCATATACATGGCAATCAAGGTGCCCGCGACCGTTAACAACAACACCAAGCCGACAATCACACCACTGCGCCAGCCCATAAACAAAATCAACACCAGCACCACAATCGCCACAGCAGCAGCCAGGTTCTCAACAAAGCCATCCACCGCTTCACGTACCGAGTCGGACTGATACGACACCACCTGCAAATCAATCCCAAGAGGACGTTGCGACTCTAACTCTTGCAGGCGCGCGCGTACCGCATCACCCACATCAACCACGTTACCGCCGGCCACTTGTGAAATGCCTAAACCAATCGCAGGCTGCCCGTCATAACTCATTAATGCACGCGGCGGCTCAATGGTAGAGCGCGTAATTTTGGCAATATCCCTAAGAAAAATCACCTGCTCACCGCTGGCCGAACCCAGTGCGATATGGCCTAAAGCCTCCACTGAATCAACCTGCCCTTGCGGACTAAACTGCACACGTTGCGGGCCAACCAATAAGTTGCCCGAATCCGTGATGACATTCTGCTGACGTAAAGATTGATAGATTTCTTCTTGTGAAATACCCAGTTGCGCCGCTTTCGCAGAAGCAATCTCAATAAAGATCGCCTCTTCTGGTTCACCTAATGTGGCCACCCGCGCCACACCTGGCACTTGCAGCAATTCACGTTCTAAAGTGTCGAGGTAATCTTTAATTTCTTTTAGGCTATAACCGTCGCCCGTCACGGCAAAAAACAATGCGTATACATCACCAAAGTCATCATTAACAATCGATGGCCCAGCACCGGGCGGCAGTTTATTTTGCGCATCACTGACCTTGCGGCGCAACTTATCCCACACCTGCTCCAACTCAGCTTTAGTGGGCGCAAACTCAAGCTCAATCTCGACCTTAACCAGCGAGTTGCCCATGCGCGAGACCGAGGTAACCTCTTTGATCTCTTGCAGTTGCTGTACTGCTTCCTCGATCACTTCAGTGACTTCTTGCGCCACTTGATCAGGCATAGCCCCAGGGTAAAGCGTAGTAATGGCCGCTTGCCGAATCACAAATTCTGGGTCTTCAAAACGACCTAATTTCTCATAACTGATGTAGCCACCTAGCAACACTAAGATCGCAGCCATCCAAGCGATCGTGCGTTTAGCTAGTGTTTGTTCAGCAATATTCACTGTATAGACACCTTATATTAGTATTCTTAGCTCTCAATTAAAGAGACCTAACCAACATCGCTTCACGTAATTGGCTGACACCTGCAACAACAATCTGCTCGCCACCCTGCAAACCTTTGCGCACCACAACATCAGTGCCGAGCACATCACCTAAAGTGACTTTTTGCAAAGTGACACGCGAGCTTTGAGGATCAAATACCCAGACCCCAGTGACATTGTCTGCACTGGAATAAATCGACTTAAGCGGCACCATCACTTGACCTTGAGTGGCATCACCTAAGGCCTGCTGCGGAATAACATCCACAGACATGCCCGGCAAAATAGTAATGTCGTAGCCCGGATCAAGGGTGACCACCACTTCATAACTTTGGGTTTGGCTATCACTGTCTGAGGAAAAAGACTTTAAACTCACAGGCAACAACAGATCAGGCTGATCAGCAAACACCGCATACCCTGCCACTTGCTTGGCCGTATTACGCACAATGCGCTCTGGCACGTTAATGACAATTTCAAGATTATTTAAATCTTGCAGACTGATAATGGCTTCTTTGTCCTGCACATTGCTGTAGTTCTCAATATAACGCTTAGTCACAACACCGGTAAAAGGTGCAATCAAGCGCGTATCGTCAAAATCTTTTTTCGCTAAGGCATAATCGGCCTGAGCAACATCCATAGCAGTGCGCTGCTTATCAACTTCGGCTTTAGCAATAGCCTGACTGCGCTGCCACAAGCTATTAAAACGCTCGTAGTC
>JAAZCO010000038.1 GCA_012513235.1 Gammaproteobacteria bacterium | reverse complement strand
GCCGTCGGTAAAAATACCAGCTAGCGTTTGATCGGCCGCCAAAATTAAAGTCATACCTAAACCTTTTTGCGTCATTTCTAATAAGGTTTCACGCAGCGAGGCGTCACGCGATACCGCCGGCAATTCATCACCGCTGTGCATGACATGCTCAACTTTCAACAACAAACGACGACCTAAAGCGCCACCAGGGTGCGAGAAAGCAAAGTCTTCTGGAGTAAAGCCGCGCGCTTCTAATAGAGCTATCGCAAGCGCATCACCGAGTACTAAAGTAACTGTTGTGGACGATGTCGGTGCTAGATTCAGCGGGCAAGCTTCTTGCTCTACTTGGGTATCGAGATTGACATCAGCGGCATGCGCTAAGGTTGAGTCAGGATTGCCGGTCATACTGATTAAAGTCAAACCTAGGCGCTTAATCAGCGGCAGTAAGGTGACTATTTCATTGGTAGTGCCAGAATTGGATAGAGCCAAGACAATATCATCGGCGGTAATCATACCCATATCGCCATGACTGGCTTCAGCCGGGTGCACAAAAAATGCGGGCGTACCGGTACTGGCTAAGGTAGCAGCAATTTTATGGCCAATATGCCCAGACTTGCCCATACCCACGACCACTACGCGGCCTTTGCCTTTTAAAATCAGCTCGCAAGCTTTCACAAAGCTGTCGTCGATGCGTGTGAGTAAGCTGCTAATGGCCTCTTGTTCGAGGCTAATAGTGCGCTTGGCCGATTCGATTAGGGTATGAACTGAGGACATAACTAAGTCTTCTTTAACATAAAAAACCAATTATACGTGATATTGCTGCGTAACTCATCAGCTATGACGGCGGGCTGCCGAGCCGATTATGGCGTGCCGAGTCGTCTGAGGCGAGTCCGGTGGCTTTTAGCAGAGCTGAAAGTTTGCAGGTGTCTGCTTGCAGAGTTTAGCTTGCGAGTGAAGTGCGCCATTTTTACCACAATGACTTTATTTACGAGCCAGCCTAGCAAACACTGTAGAATGACATCCAATTGCCCTGAGCGGGCTGAATCATCAGGGTAAACACCGATATGTCTTTTGCAAAATCAGGATTAATGCCAGCGCTGCTGGACAACTTACAGCGTTTAAATTACACCGTACCAACGCCGGTACAACACCAGGCGATTGCGCCGATTTTAATTGGTAAAGATATTTTAGCCGCCGCGCAAACCGGTACAGGTAAAACCGCAGCCTTCACCTTGCCGACTTTGCAGTTGCTGCTCACCGAAGGCGTTAAAGTGACGTCCAACTGCGTGCGCGCATTAGTACTGGTGCCTACGCGCGAGCTGGCTGAGCAAGTGCATGAATCCATGCGCATGTATTTAGGTGATTTGCCGTTACGCACTGCAGTGGCCTATGGCGGTGTCAGCATCAATCCGCAAATGATGAATTTGCGCCGCGGTGTAGATATTTTGGTGGCAACACCGGGGCGCTTACTCGACTTGTATCAGCAAAATGCTCTGCGTTTTAATCAGATGCAATTGCTGATTCTGGATGAAGCCGACCGTATGTTGGATTTGGGTTTTGCGGAAGAACTCAATGCGCTGTTTGCTTTGATGCCGCGTCAGCGTCAGACCTTATTGTTCTCGGCAACTTTCTCCGGCCCGATTCGCACCTTAGCGGGTAAGTTACTCAATGATCCGGTGCGCGTCGATGTCACGCCCAAGCACTCAGCCGCTGAAACGGTTAAGCAGCACCTGATCGTGGTGGATAAAAAAAGTAAAACCGACTTGCTGCTGCATTTAATCGCCAGTCGTGAGTGGGGCCAGGTGTTGGTCTTTGTGCGCACGCGCAAAGGTGCAGAATATTTATCGAAGAAATTACTCGCTGCCGGTGTCGCGGCGGATGCCATTCATGGTGATAAAACTCAGCCCGCGCGCATTAAAGCCCTGCAAGACTTTAAGTTGGGACGTATTCAGATTCTCGTGGCCACGGATGTGGCGGCACGTGGTTTAGATATTGAGCAGTTACCGCATGTGGTCAATTTTGATTTGCCGACTATTGCGCAAGACTATGTGCACCGTATCGGTCGTACCGGTCGTGCCGGCTTAACCGGTGAGGCGATTTCTTTGGTCAGTGCGGATGAGATCGATGAGCTGATTGCGATTGAAGAATTGCTCGGTTTAAATATCAGGCGTACGGATGAGCCAGACTTCTATGCTGAGCACCGTTTGCCAGAAACTGTGCTCGGTTTAGGTAGTGTGCGTAAACCGAAAAAGCCCAAGAAAAATAAAGCTGCCAGTGCTGGGCAAATTCACCTGGGCGATATTTTATCCGCGGATGCACCACCCAAAGTCGTGGCGGTGCGCCAAGTGCCGAGACTGGCGGTGCCCACTCGTCACAAGCCTAAGCCAAGTGACGCCAAGCCGCGTTAATTATAAAGCGCTACTGAGCCAGCTGTTAGAAGTGTCAACCCGTGACTGCTTTGAGTAGTGTTTGGCAGTTGGTGGCGTGAAAGTCGGTCAGTTCTGGCCAAAGATTATCTGCGGTGTTGACCTGAACTGCATAGGCCCCAGCGGCTTGTGCGGTTTTTAAGTCCATTTGGAAGTCACCGACCATAATCATGTGCTGCGGTTGCACCTGCCAACTTTGAGCGATTTTGAGTAGGCCGTCAGGGTTTGGTTTGGGAATGGCTTGCTCACGCCCAAGAATGTGCTCATCAGAAAAATAATCACGTAAGCCAATTGCACCTAAAGTCAGCAGCGCTAACTCACGCGCATTACGGGTTAAAATTGCGAGCTGGCGCTGTTCATTATGCAAGTGTTCAATCAGCTCAATGGCTCCTAGAGCAGGTTGCGAGTTGAGTGCCAGTTCGCGCTCATGCTCTAACAACCAAGCGTGCTTTTGTTGTCCTTCTAGGGTCGGTAGTGAAGCCAGATGTCCTAAAATATCGGCCGACTCAGGGATCTCTAAGATACGACGAATATGCTGAAAATCATGCACGGCAACAGTCAGAGTGCCATCCATATCGAACACCCAGTGCTGACAGTTTTGTAGAGTCATTGTGCTCACCCTAAAATATCTTTGTGTTGCCAGTCGCCGCGCGAACGAATTAAGCCTTCTTGAGCGACTGAGGCGACCAGTTGACCGTCACGAGTGTAGATGCTACCGCGAGAAAAACCACGAGCATTGCCTGCCCAAGGGCTGTCGCTGGCATAGAGTAGCCAGTCATCTAAGCAGACTTCTTCGTGGAACCAGATGGAGTGATCTAGGCTGGCCACCTGCATATTGGGCTGCCAAATGGATGCGCCATGTGGAATGAGCGAGGTAGTCAGTAAGCTAAAGTCTGAGACATACGCCAATAAGTGTTTATGTAAGGCGGGCGATTTAGGTAGGGGGGCTGAGGGCTTAAACCAGACGTGCTTAACCGGCTCGCCGACCTCTGGGTGCAATGGATCCAATACTTGCACGGGACGAGTTTCAATGGCTTTAGCGCGCAGCATTTTTTCGCGGTTTTCTTTCGTTAGCGCTTGAGCTAAATAGGGAGAGAGCACCTCTTCGGGTAACAGTTCTTCAGGTGGCGGTACATCAGGCATCGCAGTTTGATGGCGAAAGCCTTCTTCGCTGTTATGAAATGATGCGCTACAGGTGAAGATGGGTTGACCGTTTTGAATGGCAGTCACGCGGCGGGTGCTAAAAGTGCCGCCATCACGAATGCGCTCCACGTGGTAGACCACAGGTTTACGCGCATCGCCGGCACGTAAAAAATAGCCATGTAGTGAGTTGGCCTGACGCGATTCATCTACGGTTTGACTGGCGGCTGACAGCGCTTGGCCTAAAACTTGGCCACCAAAAAGTTGCCGAAAGCCCAGTTCTTGGCTACTGCCACGAAATAGGTTTTCTTCGATAGTTTCCATATTCAGTAGAGATATGAGCTGATCAAGAGGTGATTTCATTGGGTTCCTTGCACGCTAACAGACACACCATAAAATTGTGATGCTGGTCAATAAGGGCTAAATACTAAAGATTTTTTTAACTTTTGTCGGCTCTGGATTGCGCTGCTGGTATTATTTGGCTTTTAACATCCAGCGAAGGCGCCCATTTAATGGCAGATTCTCAAGATACTTTAACTGCGGCGCCAGTGTGCATTATTGGTGGCGGACCTGCCGGGCTCATGGCTGCTCAAGTCTTAGCGCAAGCGGGTTATGCCGTGCATGTGTTTGATGCGATGCCTTCGCTGGGGCGTAAGTTTTTATTGGCGGGTATTGGTGGTTTAAATATTACTCACAGTGAAGATGCACAGACTTTTGCGCAGCGCTACAGCGCGCCAACGGATTGGGTGCAACAGTGGTTAACGCAATTTGCTGCGCAATCGGTGCGCGACTGGGTGCATAGCTTAGGTGTCGACACCTTTGTTGGTACTTCGGGTCGGGTCTTTCCTAAAGAAATGAAAGCGGCACCTTTGCTGCGGGCCTGGTTGCAACGTTTGCGCGCTATGGGGGTTAAGATTCATACGCGCAGTCGTTGGTTGGGCTGGGACGCACAGGGTGCGTTGCGCATTGCTGCGCCTGAGGGTGAGCGCGCAGTGCCGGCGCGAGCATTATTATTGGCTCTAGGTGGTGGAAGTTGGCCTCGTTTGGGCTCAGATGCCGCTTGGATTCCCGTGCTGCAGGAGCAGGGGGTTGCTGTTGCAGCATTAGAGGCCAGCAACTGTGGCTTTGATGTTGCCGGCTGGAGTGCGGTTTTTGCTGAGAAACACATCGGTGCGCCTGTCAAAAATACTGCGCTGAGTGTTGCCGGCCAAGCCTTTCGACAAGGTGAGTGGGTGGTCACGCAAAGCGGCATTGAAGGTAGTTTGGTTTACGCTTTGTCAGCCGCGATTCGTCAAGAAATAACTGCACATGGACATTGCACTGTGCATCTTGATTGTTTACCACATAAAAGCTTAGCCCAAGTTGAAGCCGCGTTAACCCAGCCGCGCGGGAAAAAAACCCTTAAAAAATATTTACAGGCACGTCTTGGTTTAGAAGGCGTGAAAGCGGCTTTAGTGCGTGAGTTTGCCCCTGCTGAGTGCTTTACAGATATGTCACAGTTGGCACGTTATATTAAAGCACTGCCCATTGAATTACTGCGCGCACGGCCTATGGCTGAAGCTATCAGTACTGCCGGTGGTGTATGTGCTGAGATGTTCGATGATGGTTTGATGCTGCAAGCTAAACCTGGGGTGTTTTGTGCTGGGGAAATGCTCGACTGGGATGCACCGACCGGTGGCTATTTGTTAACCGCCTGTTTGGCCAGTGGCTTTATTGCTGGTCAAGGTATGTTGCGTTGGTTGGCGGCACAGACTGAGACTTAAAATTTATCAATCAGTGCTTGCGATGCTGGAAAATGCACCGTACTCTTCGCAGCGGAGAGTCGATCGGACAGTCGCTGCCTGCTTACTTCGGTAATCAGGGGGAGGAAAGTCCGGGCTCCGTAGGGCGAAGTGCCAGGTAACTCCTGGGAGGCGTGAGCCTATGGATAGTGCCGCAGAAAATAACCGCCTAAGCACGTAAGTGCCGGTAAGGGTGAAAAGGTGCGGTAAGAGCGCACCGCATGGCTGGTAACAGTCCATGGCTAGGTAAACCCCACTTGGAGCAAGACCAAATAGGGATCCATTGGCGTGGCCCGCGCTGGATCCGGGTAGGTTGCTTGAGGTCGTCAGTGATGGCGATCCTAGAGGAATGACTGTCCTCGACAAAACCCGGCTTATAGATCGACTCTCCTCTTTTCTTTACTGCCCAGCAACCGTTGGTCGGTTCTTTATCTGTGTCATATCCTCGCAAATCACTTTAACTTTTAAAGCTAAGGTGTTCTCCGCTATAGCTTTACTATCCGAGTCGTTGGTTTAAAGATAAATCAAAGGCAGTCGTGCGACTTAAGTTCGTTAATTATAAAGGCTTTTATGTCTTTATCGCTTGACGGTGGGTGGCTGTGATTTCTATAGTGTGCACCTGTGGCGTTAAGTGGGAGAAAGTGGGTTTTTCCACATAGATGCTGCATAATACAGGGGCACAGCTGTGTTTCGCGGATCAAGCGCTATTAATCTTGACGCTAAAGGTCGCCTTGCGATGCCGAGTCGGTATCGAAATGAGTTGATTGAGCGTTGCGAAGGTCAAATGGTTATTACCATTGATCTAGTTGACCCGTGCCTGTGTATTTATCCTTTACCTGACTGGGAGAAAGTTGAAGAACAACTCAGTCAAATGCCTTCTTTGCGAGCGCAAACCCGCCAGCTTAATCGTCTTTTGATTGGCAGTGCTGTTGATTTAGAGCTCGATAACAGTGGTCGCTTATTAATACCCGTGCGGCTACGCGAGCAAGCTCAACTCACTAGACAAGTCATGCTCGTTGGACAGCTGAATAAGTTTCAGTTGTGGGATGAAAATAAGTGGAATGAGCTGCTAAGCGCTGATCTGGAAGATATTAAACATCCGGATCACCTACCTGAAGAATTAATGAACCTGGTCCTATAATTATTATGAGCGAAGCGTTAAGTCACATCACCGTGCTACTTGATGAGGCCGTGAGCGCCCTCGCAGTACATTCTGACGGCTGTTATGTCGACGGCACTTTTGGCCGCGGCGGTCACAGTCGCTTGATTTTAGAGCACATGGGCGAGGATGGCCGCTTATTAGGCTTTGATAAAGATCCGTTGGCGATTGCCACAGGCATTGAGTTAGCGCAGCAAGATGTACGCTTTGCCATTGTGCAGCGCAGTTTTGCCGAGATGGATAGCGAACTGCAGCAGCGCCAGTTGTTTGGTCAAGTCGATGGCGTCTTGCTCGACTTAGGCGTGTCTTCACCGCAAATTGATGACGGTGAGCGCGGCTTTAGTTTTATGCATGACGGACCCTTAGATATGCGTATGAATCCAGCGCAGGGCATCAGTGCCGCGCAGTGGGTGGCGCAGGTCAGTGCAGAAGAAATGGCGCGCGTGTTTAAAGAGTATGGCGAAGAGCGTTTTGCCAAGCGTATGGCCAATGCTGTTGTGGCTCGTCGTGAAATTGAGCCCTTTACCCGTACGGGTGATTTGGCTGCAGTGTTGACTGAAGCCAATCCTGCTTGGGAAAAAGGTAAAAATCCCGCCACTCGAGCTTTTCAAGGTATGCGTATTCATTTAAATAATGAGTTAGGTGACTTGGAGAAAGGCCTCGAAGCGGCCATGGCTGCTTTAAAAGTAGGCGGTCGTTTGGTAGTGATCAGTTTCCATTCCTTGGAAGACCGTATCGTTAAACAGTTTATGCGTCGTTTAGCTAAAGGCGAAGCAGATCAACTACCGCGTCATTTACCGATTATTCCAGAAAAGTTTGAACCGATTGTTAAATTGCTCGGTAAGCCGCAATACGCCAGTGCGGCTGAATTGAAAGCGAACCCG
This sequence comes from Gammaproteobacteria bacterium, assembly GCA_012513235.1. GTDB lineage: Bacteria > Pseudomonadota > Gammaproteobacteria > Pseudomonadales > Pseudomonadaceae > Denitrificimonas. The sequence goes on along the minus strand of JAAZCO010000038.1, from coordinate 4,054 downwards.
CGCGCGCGCAGCGCCGTGATGCGCGTGGCGGAGAAGCTACGGTGAGCAAAATGTACGCAAAACCATTACCGCGCTTAAGCGGTATTTTGCTGTTTTTGTTTATTGTTAACGTAGTGACCGCAGTATTAGTGTCTTATTCGGCGCACACCAGCCGTAAGTATTTAAATGAGCTGTTTGAAGCGACGCAAATCCGCGATCGCACTCAAGCAGAGTGGGGACGCTTTGTCTTAGAACAAAGTACGTGGACGGCGCACAACCGTATTGAAAGCTTAGCCATACAACAGCTGGATATGCATATCCCAGAGCCAGCAGCGATAAGGATGGTCAGCCCATGAAGTTTGCCCCCGATGTTGAGCATCCAACGCGTTTTGTCATTATCTTAACGTTACTGCTCTTATTTGCTGGTGCCATTGCTGCGCGCATTGTGTATCTGCACGTGTTTCACCATGAGTTTTTAGCCATGCAGGGCGATGCGCGTGCCATGCGTAATATTCCTATTCCGGCACACCGTGGCGTTATTACTGATCGTAACGGTGAGCCGTTAGCCGTCAGTACACCGGTGATGACGCTGTGGGCGAATCCAAAAGAATTAGTCAAAGACAAGGCGCGCTGGGGCGAGTTAGCCGCAGCTTTAGAGTTAAAGCCGGCAGAGTTAGCGCAACGAATTGAAACGAACGCCGGTCGTGAATTTATGTATTTGGCGCGTCGCTTAACGCCAGAGCACGGCCAAAAAGTATTGGATCGCAAAATCGCTGGCGTGTATAGCCGCGAGGAGTTCCAGCGCTTTTATCCTGCCGGAGAAGTGGCAGCGCAGTTGGTTGGTTTTACCAATATTGATGATCAGGGACAAGAAGGTGTTGAGTTGGCCTTTAATGATTGGCTGACTGGTGTGCCGGGTAAGCGTCAAGTGATTAAGGACCGTCGTGGTGATTTGATTCGCGATCTGCAAGTTAAAGAAAACGCTAAGCCGGGCAAAGAGTTGGCTCTATCAATCGACCTGCGCCTGCAGTATTTAGCGCACCGTGAGTTGCGTAACGCCATTCTTGAGTTTGAAGCTAAAGCAGGTTCTTTAGTGATGATTGATGTGCGTACCGGTGAAATTTTAGCCATGGTCAATCACCCCACTTACAACCCTAATAATCGGCGTAATCTCGACCCGCAAGCGACCCGTAACCGTGCCTTGATTGACGTGTTTGAACCCGGTTCAACGGTCAAGCCGTTCTCTATTGCGGCAGCACTAGGGACCGGTCGCTGGCGTCCTGAGTCCACTGTTGATACGGGTAATGGGCAAATGCGCATTGGCCGTTACACCATTCGTGATGTGTCACGTGGTGGTCTATTGGACTTAACCGGCGTACTGAAAAAATCCAGTAACGTGGCCGTCAGTAAAATTGCTTTAGATATTGGTGCACAGCCTGTGTATGACATTATGCAAGGCGTCGGCTTTGGTGCGGATACCGGCTTAGGCTTTCCCGGTGAGCGGGTGGGTCAATTACCCATGCACCGTAAGTGGGGGCAAGCTGAAACTGCAACTTTAGCCTATGGCTATGGTGTGTCCGTCACGGCGGTGCAGTTGGCGCATGCTTATGCAGTCTTGGGTAATCAGGGACGCAATATGCCGTTGTCCTTATTGCGCCGTGACCGCCAGGCTGAGCAAGGTACACAAATTATTGATCCAAAGATTTCCAGTGATGTCATGGCGATGCTGCAAGCTGTCGTTGAAGAAGCGGGCGGTGGTGGTGCGCGTGCACAAGTGCCGGGTTATCACGTCGGTGGTAAAAGTGGTACTGCGAAAAAGCTTGCTGCAGGTGGTGGCTATACCAAGAGCTCTTACCGCTCATTATTTTCTGGTGTAGGGCCGATTGATAATCCGCGCGTTGCCACTGTAGTGGTGATCGATGAGCCAAGCAAAGGCGGTTATTACGGTGGTTTAGTGGCTGCGCCCGTATTTGGTCGGGTGATGGCCGGAGCATTACGCATGCTGAATGTGCGTCCAGATAATTTACCAACTGAAACGCAAACCGCGGTGGTTGGTTCAGCACAAGGAGGGCGTGGCTAATGGCAGTGCCTCTAAATCAATTATTTCCTCAAGCACCCAGTGCCACACTCATTCGAGAGCTGACTCTTGATAGCCGTAAGGTGCGTCCTGGTGACTTGTTTTTAGCTGTTGAAGGGACCCAGCAAGATGGTCGCACCTATATTGGTGATGCCATTGCTCGTGGTGCTGCAGCTGTTATTTACGAAGCTGACGCTGCACTTGATATGCAAGACAGTGAAGCTTTATTGATCCCAGTGCGTGGTTTACAGGCGCAGTTGTCCAATATTGCAGGGCGTTTTTACGGTGATGCCAGTCGCACTATGCGTGTTGTGGCTGTGACTGGCACTAACGGCAAAACCAGCGTGACACAGTTGATCGCGCAAGCATCTGACTTGCTTGGTCAGACATGTGGCTTGGTTGGTACTTTGGGGAGCGGCTTTTATGGCAGCTTAACTCAAGGGCACTACACCACGCCGGACCCGTTGACAGTACAAGCAACGTTGGCCGACTTAAAAAATGCTGGCGCAAAAATGGTGGCGATGGAAGTGTCGTCGCATGGCTTAGCGCAGCAGCGCATTGAAGCTGTGCATGTGGATGTGGCGGTGTTGACCAATCTAACCCGTGATCATCTGGACTACCATGGCTCGATGTCAGCTTATGCTGAAGCCAAAGCCCGTCTCTTCCGCTGGCAGGGTTTAAAGGCGCAGGTGCTGAACTTAGACGATGAGTTTGGTCGTGAACTGGCCGCGCAGCATGCACCGACGTCACGTTTAATTACTTACAGCTTAGATGACAGTAGTGCCACAGTGTACTGCCGCAATATTCGCTTTAGCACCCATGGTATTCAAGCCGAAGTGGTGACGGCGCAAAGCGAAGGTAATTTATCGAGTAGCTTGATTGGCCGCTTTAATCTAAGCAATTTGTTGGCGGTGATTGGTGCTTTACTGGCTTTGGGTTACTCCTTAGCTCAGGCGCTGAGTGTGCTACCTAAGCTGCAAGGTCCGGCGGGACGGATGCAGGTATTAGGTGGTCAAGAGCAGCCGGTGGTGGTGGTTGATTACGCCCATACTCCGGATGCGTTAGAGCAGGTTCTGACAGCCTTGCGCCCGCATGTGGCGCCGGGTGGACGTTTATTGTGCTTGTTTGGTTGTGGTGGTGAGCGTGATAAAGGTAAGCGTCCTTTGATGGCGGCGGCCGTTGAGCGTTTAGCCGATGCAGTTACTGTGACTGATGACAACCCACGTGGCGAAGATCCAGCCGCCATTCGCGCAGAAATTCTTGCAGGCTTTAGTGCGGCAGCGCAGGTCACTGAAGTGGCCGAGCGCGGTGCGGCAATTGCCCAGCTTATTGCGCAAGCTACACCCAAAGATGTGCTGGTGTTGGCCGGCAAAGGTCATGAGGATTATCAAGAGATTCAGCAGCAGCGCCAACACTTCTCTGATATTGAGCAGGCACAGCTAGCCTTGGCTGCATGGCAGGTGGCGCATGTTTAAACCTGTGCAATTGAGCGAGTTAGTCAGTCCGCTTGCGGCGACTTTATACGGCGCAGACATTGAGTTTAGTGCGCTGAATACCGATAGTCGTAAAATCACCCCCGGTCAGCTATTTGTCGCGTTGCGAGGTGAGTTTTTTGATGGTCATCGCTATCTAGCTGATGTGGCCAAGCGCGGTGCGGTGGCTGCTATCGTGGAAGAGTATCAGGCGGATATTCAACTGCCGCAGTTGCTAGTAGCAGATACTCGCATTGCTCTAGGACAGATTGCTAGGCTCAATCGTGAGCAGTTCACTGGGCAAACTGTTGCGGTAACGGGCTCCAGTGGTAAAACCACAGTTAAAGAGATGCTTGCCAGTATTTGCCGTAGCGCTTTAGGTGAAGCTGCGGTGTTAGCCACGCGTGGCAATTTAAATAATGATTTAGGCGTGCCTTTTACTTTGCTGGAGCTCAATGCCCAGCACCGTGCGGCTGTGGTTGAACTTGGAGCTTCACGTCCCGGTGAAATTGCCTACACCGCTGCT
>JAAZCO010000278.1 GCA_012513235.1 Gammaproteobacteria bacterium | reverse complement strand
TGACTATTTATGCCAATCTGTCGTGGTTTAAAATCATGGAAGCCATTGGTGATCTGACTTTGCGCGTGAGTCAGTGGGTGCAAGCACGCTTGCAAGATACCTTTGGTGAGATTCAAGAGCGTAAGCAAGAAAAGATTCGTTTGCGCGAAGAAGAACTGGATGAGGACGAGGATGATGAGCCTGAAGTTGCGGCCTACACATCCCGTGGCGATAAAAAAGAACCTGTGCTAGCGCGTGAGCCTGCAGTGACTAAAGTCAGTGAACCGGTATTAGACGTGGCACCACAAGGGCGTCGTGAGCCGGTGATTACCCCGCTGACTGCGCAAACGATTCCAGAGCCGGCCGCAACCCCAGCGCCTGCTGTTAAAGGCCGGCAGGCAGCCAAGCATATTGATAGTGCCATAGTAGGCACATTACCGCCGCTGGCGTTATTGGATAAAGCTGAGAAGAAAAAGCCCAGTTACTCTGAAGAATCTTTGCAATCCATGTCGCGTTTGCTGGAGATCAAGCTCAAAGAGTTTGGCGTGGAAGTTGAAGTTGAATCAGTGCACCCAGGTCCTGTGGTGACGCGTTTTGAGATTCAGTTAGCGCCAGGGGTGAAAGTCAGTCGCATCACTAACCTAGCCAAAGACTTGGCGCGCTCGATGGCAATGATCAGTGTGCGGGTCGTGGAAGTGATTCCGGGTAAAACCACGGTCGGCATTGAAGTCCCTAACGAAGATCGACAGATTGTGCGCTTCTCTGAAGTACTGGATACCCCTGAATTTGAAGAAGCCAAGTCTGCGGTGACTGTCGCTTTGGGACATGATATTGGCGGCCAAGCGGTGATTGCTGATCTGGCGAAAATGCCGCATTTGCTTGTGGCGGGTACTACAGGCTCAGGTAAGTCTGTGGGTGTGAATGCGATGATTTTATCGGTGTTGTTTAAATCAACACCCGAAGATGCGCGCCTGATTATGATTGACCCAAAGATGTTGGAACTCTCTATTTATGAAGGTATTCCACATCTGCTCTGCCCAGTAGTGACTGATATGAAAGAAGCTGCCAACGCATTGCGCTGGTGTGTGGCGGAAATGGAGCGTCGCTATAAGCTGATGTCGATGATGGGCGTACGTAACTTAGCGGGTTATAACCGCAAAGTGAAAGATGCAGAAGAGGCTGGGGCACCTTTAGAGGATCCAACGTTCAAACGTGATGATATGAATGATGTACCACCGCATTTAAGCAAGCTGCCAACCATTGTGGTGGTGGTGGACGAATTTGCTGACATGATTATGGTGGTGGGTAAAAAGGTAGAAGAGCTGATCGCACGTATTGCCCAAAAAGCGCGTGCGGCTGGTATTCACTTGATTCTGGCAACGCAGCGTCCATCGGTGGATGTGATCACCGGTTTGATTAAGGCCAATATTCCCACGCGAATTGCCTTCCAAGTCTCGAGTAAAATTGACTCGCGTACAGTCTTGGATCAAGGCGGTGCCGAACAATTGCTTGGCCATGGTGACATGCTGTACCTACCACCGGGCACCAGTTTGCCGATTCGTGTCCACGGTGCTTTTGTGTCAGATGATGAAGTGCATCGCGTAGTGGATGCGTGGAAACTGCGTGGTGAGCCAGATTATATCGAAGAGATTTTAGTGGGTGTGGAAGAAACGGGCAGTGGTTTTGAAGGCGGTGATAGCAGCAGTGAAGATGATCCGTTGTATGACCAAGCCGTGCGTTATGTCACCGAGTCACGTAGAGCCTCGATTTCTGCGGTACAGCGTCAACTTAAAGTCGGCTATAACCGTGCGGCGCGCATGGTTGAGTCAATGGAGATGGCCGGTGTGGTCTCGGCTGCAGCGCATAATGGCTCGCGCGAAGTGTTAGCGCCGCCACCGATCCGTGATTAATAGTGTGTGGTCTGGCTCATGTGTGAGTCAGGACTTTAAATGCTCAACTAAAGAGAGTATCAATGCGCAAATTATATAAAGGTGTATTAGCGGTATTGAGCGGTGTTTTACTCACCAGCGTCACTGTATTGCCCGTACAAAGCGTTTATGCCGCCAGTGCTGAGCAGCAGCAAGCCGCTAATAAGCTCAGTGCTTTGCTCAGTTCAACGCAAACCATTACCGGTAGCTTTTCACAGTTGACCTTGGATTCCAGCGGTACCCAGTTGCAAGAAGCAGCCGGCGAAATGGTGTTGCAGCGTCCTGGCTTATTTCGTTGGCATACCAATCCGCCACTCGAGCAGTTGCTGGTATCCAATGGTAAAAAAGTCTGGCTGTATGACCCAGATTTGATGCAGGTGACAGTGCAAAAAATGGATCAACGTTTGACCCATACCCCAGCTTTATTACTATCGGGTGATGTGTCACAAATCAGTGAAAACTTCACCATCACCTATAAAGAAGGTGGCCCGGTGGTTGATTTTATTCTCACCCCAACCGCCAAAGACACGCTGTTTGATACGTTGCGCCTGTCTTTTCGTAATGGCGTGATTAACGATATGCAGTTATTGGATGCTGTGGGTCAGCGCACTAATATTTTGTTTATGAATGTTAAGGTCAACGAGCCGGTTGATGCTCAGCAGTTTGTGTTTGATGCGCCTGAGGGCGTTGATGTTATAGAGGACGAGTAACAGTGCAGTTGTTTAGCAGTGAGCCGCTGACGCAGCCGTTAGCTGCACGTTTACGAGCCGAGACGCTGGATGACTATGTCGGCCAGCAGCATATTTTGGCGCCTGGCAAACCACTGCGCGAAGCCTTGCAACAAGGTGCGTTGCACTCAATGATTTTTTGGGGGCCGCCGGGCGTGGGCAAAACCACCTTGGCGCGTTTGCTGGCGCAGGTCAGCGATGCTCACTTTATTACCTTGTCGGCTGTACTCTCTGGCGTGAAAGAAATCCGAGAGGCAGTGCAAGAAGCCAAGCAACAAGCAGGGCAGTACAGCCGTCGCACCATCTTATTTGTTGATGAAGTACACCGTTTCAACAAGGGGCAGCAAGACGCTTTTTTGCCCTATGTGGAAGATGGTACCTTTATCTTTATTGGTGCCACCACAGAAAACCCATCCTTTGAGCTGAATAACGCTCTATTGTCACGTGCGCGCGTGTATGTGCTGCAAGCGCTGGATGCAGCTGCATTGCAATTGCTACTTGAGCGCGCGTTAAGCGATAGTCGTGGCTTGGCTGATTTGCAATTGAGTATCGAGCCTGAGGCGCAAGAGTTATTGATTCAGGCGGCCGACGGTGATGGCCGACGTTTACTTAATCTGTTAGAAAACGCCGCTGATTTACTCAATCAGGGTGAGACTATAACTGTGGCGCTGCTGGGTAATATTCTCGGCGATAGCGTACGTCGTTTTGATAAGGGCGGTGAATCCTTTTACGAGCAGATGTCAGCTTTGCATAAAGCCGTGCGCGGCTCGCATCCGGATGCGGCTTTGTACTGGTTTGCGCGGATGATTGATGGCGGTTGTGATCCTTTATATATCGCTCGCCGCGTAGTACGTATGGCCAGTGAAGATATTGGCAATGCCGACCCGCGCGCGCTGACCTTGTGTTTATCGGCTTGGGATGTGCAAGAGCGCTTAGGTAGTCCCGAAGGTGAGCTATCTGTCGCGCAAGCCATTACTTATTTAGCCTGTGCGCCGAAAAGTAATGCGGTGTATAAAGCCTTTAAAGCGGCGCGCCAAGATGCGCAAGAGTTTGGCTCGTTGCAAGTGCCGATTCACTTGCGACTGGCGCCGACAAAGTTAATGAAAGAATTGGGCTACGCGCAAGAGTACCGTTATGCGCACGATGAGCCGGATGCTTATGCTGCCGGTGAAGATTATTTTCCAGAAGAGTTGCCGCCGCGCGAGTACTATCAGCCACCGGCACGCGGCTTAGAAATTAAAATTGGCGAGAAACTGCAGCATCTCAAGCGTTTAGATCAAGCCAGTCCACAGCAGAGACGGAAATCACAATAATGAATTTTTTAATGGTGGCGCTCGGTGGAGCGCTGGGTAGTGTGTTGCGTTATGCGGTTACTTTGCTGATTGCACAAATTTTGCCGGCCTATCTGTACATTGCCACTCTTTTGGTTAATATCGTGGGCTGTTTTTTAATAGGCTGTGCTTTTGCCTGGTTTGTGTTACGCCCCGATGTGCCCGATTTGACGCGTTTATTGCTGATGACCGGTTTTTTGGGCGGTTTTACCACCTATTCAACATTTTCACTGGATGCACTGCGCCTGCTCACTGATGGTCAGTCGCTGCAAGCTTTACTCTATATGGGCGTGACCTTGGTCGGTGGTTTATTGGCGACTTGGCTGGGCATGGCACTGATTAAATTTTCTCTGTAAGAACGGATATTTTTTATGCTTGATTCAAAATTGTTACGCAACAATCCACAGGACATCGCTGCGCAGTTGGCACAGCGTGGTTTTGAGCTTGATGT
>JAAZCO010000277.1 GCA_012513235.1 Gammaproteobacteria bacterium | reverse complement strand
TATCGAAGTCGAAGTGGATAACTGGCGCTGGGCTGGCGTGCCTTTTTATTTGCGTACGGGCAAACGTCTCGCGAAGAAAACCTCAGAAATTGTCATCCAGTTTAAGCCGGTACCCCACAGCTTATTTAGCGACAGCCAAGCAAATCATTTGCTGATTCGCCTGCAACCTGAAGAACGCATCAGTATTGAACTGATGGCCAAAACCCCAGGTAAAGGCATGCATTTGGAGCCTGTGGAGTTAGAGATCAACCTTGCGCAGGTCTTTCAGGATAACCGCCGCTGGGAAGCTTACGAGCGTTTACTGCTGGATGTGATTAAAAACGACTCCACCCTCTTTATGCGCCGCGACGAAGTGGAAGCGGCATGGCAATGGGTCGACCCGATTCTTAAGGGCTGGCAACAGCACTATCAGCGCCCACGCCCTTACCCAGCAGGTTCTAATGGACCTGAACAAGCACACAGCCTGCTAGAGAAGCATGGTCGCGCTTGGCATGAGTAAGCGCGCAGGTTAAGCGCGACTTGCACGCAAGCTAAGCCCTGAGATGCCGACTCAAAAACATCAGGCATAAAAAACCGCTCACTGAGGAGCGGTTTTTTTATGCAGCAATCACACAATCTAAATTAGATTTGTGGACCCGCATTTTTGATTGCGTCAGCGACTTCAAACTTCTTGAAGTTCTCGACAAACTTCGCAGCCAGCTCTTGTGCTGCCGCGTCGTACGCTGCTTTGTCAGCCCAAGTGTTACGTGGGTTGAGCAAGTTAGTATCAACGCCTGGTACTGTTTTTGGTACATCCAGGTTAATTACTGGTAAGTGCTCAGTTTCTGCACCTACTAATGTACCGCCCTGAATGGCTGCAATCACTGCACGTGTGGTTGGGATATTGAAACGCTCACCCACACCGTAGCCACCGCCAGTCCAACCGGTATTCACCAGGTAAACTTTTGAACCAAAACCTTGGATACGCTTAATCAACAGATCAGCATACTCGCCCGCTGGACGCGGGAAGAATGGTGCGCCGAAGCAGGTTGAGAAGGTAGATTTAATACCCGCTTCTGAACCCATTTCAGTTGAGCCCACTAACGCAGTGTAGCCTGACAAGAAGTGGTATGCCGCTTGCTCATTATTCAAGATGGACACCGGTGGCAGTACGCCAGTCAGGTCACAGGTCAAGAAAATCACAGCATTAGGCTCACCAGCACGGTTAGCAATCACACGCTTTTCAACGTTTGCTAACGGATATGCCGCACGGCTGTTTTGCGTCAAGCTATCATCGCTGTAATCAGGAGTACGCTGCTCATCTAACACAACGTTCTCAAGTACAGCACCAAACTTAATCGCTTTCCAGATTACTGGCTCATTCTTCTCAGACAAGTCGATGCATTTCGCATAGCAACCGCCTTCGATATTGAACACAGTACCCACACCCCAACCGTGCTCATCATCACCAATCAGGTAACGACTTTCATCAGCTGATAATGTGGTTTTACCGGTACCGGACAAACCAAAGAATAAAGTGGTATCGCCATCTTCACCGACGTTGGCCGCACAGTGCATAGGTAATACATCTTTAGCAGGCAACAGGAAGTTCTGTACTGAGAACATCGCTTTTTTCATTTCGCCCGCGTATTGCATACCGGCTAATAAAACTTTCTTCTCAGCAAAGTTAATCATCACACAACCGTCAGAGTTAGTACCGTCACGCTCTGGTACACACTCAAAGAAAGGTGCGTTAATAATCTGCCACTGCTCTTTATTACCTTCATTAAATGCATCTGGAGTAATAAACAAGCAACGGCCAAACAGGTTGTGCCAAGCTGTGGTTGTGGTCATTTTAACTGGCAAGTAATGCGCAGGATCTGAACCCACATGCACATGCGAGACAAAGCTTTCACGCTCAGCTACATAAGCTTCAACACGCGTCCACAGTGCATCAAAGATGCTCGGTGCAACAGGACGGTTAATTGGACCCCAAGCAATCTGAGCTTCAGTGCTAGGCTCTTGCACAATAAAACGGTCAGCAGGTGAGCGACCTGTGCGATGGCCAGTTTCAACAACTAACGAGCCATTAACAGCTAATTTTCCTTCGCCACGGCGAACGGCTTCTTCAATTAATTGAGCAGCGCTAATATCGGTGTACACAGCGGTTTTTGCTTGCGTCATGAGATCCCCAACGGCCCGAGCCGAGTCCTCCAGAAATTTTGTAGCGTGAATAGACACACGCTACAACGAAAAAGTGCCCGCGATTATGCCAGAGTTATGCAGTTAATGCACTGTACTCGAGGCATCAGTCGCATCTTGTTCAGCAAACATTTGCATCACATCGGCTTCATTAAATAGGTAAGTGTGATTGCAAAACTGGCAATCAATCTCGATAGTGCCTTCTTTCTCTGCCAGCAACAAGCGCAAGTCGGCCAAGCCTAGGCTGACTAAAGCCTGCTCCGAACGCGCGCGCGTGCAGCTGCAATGAAACTTTAAATCTGTTGCTTCAAACAAGCGCACCTGCTCTTCGTGGTACAAGCGGTGCAAAATAGTTTCATTGTCTAAGCCCAGTAATTCTTCAGCTGTTAACGTGGAGGCTAAGGCCACAGCATGCTGCCAGCTCGCTTCACGCTCTTCAGAGTCAGTAATGCGATCAGCAGGCAATTGCTGCAACAACATACCGCGCGCGCGCTGACCGTCGGCATATAACCAAAAACGCGTGGGTAATTGCGCTGAGTTCACGAAATAGTTGGTAAAGCATTCCGCTAAGTTTGCACCCTCTAAAGCCACGAGCCCCTGATAACGCTGGCCTTCACGCGGATCAACGGTCAGCGCCAGCACACCTTCAGGCATCAGCTCTTGTAAGGTCGCACCACTATGAATCTGTTCTTCTTCGTAACGCGCAATCGCACGCAGCTCACGGTCACTCGAGCACTCAACCATCAGCAAAGGTACTGGACCCTTAGAGCGCGCTTGCAGGACTAACAAGCCATCAAACTTCAGCGTATTGACCAGCAACGATGCTGCGGTCAGCAACTCACCCAAGAGCGCAGCGACCGGCTCTGGGTAAGTATGCTTGGCCAGTACATGTGCATAACTTTCTTCTAAGCTGGCTAACTCACCGCGTATATCAGTGGTTTCAAAAATAAAGCGCTGAGTAAAATCAAAATCCGCCATACAACACCTACAGATAAAATATCGGCTTAGTATAAACCGCGATTAGAAAAATTAATGTATTTAGATGGACTACTTCGGCTGTGTCCAGATGATGCGGTCTTACTGTTCTTTAAAACGATGAATCTGACGGCGTTGCTTTTTATTAGGCCGACCATCGGTTTGAATACCTAAGGCTCCAGCTTTGCGCAGCTCTGCAGATTTTTCACGCGCCTCAAGACTCTCTTGAGTTTCGCGATACAACAACTGTGCTTGCGGCGCACCACGACGCACAGCACTGAGCTGTTCAATCACTACAGTGCGCTCATCGTAACCGGCGCGTAACACCAACTCATCGCCCACTTTAGGCTCTTTTGATGGCTTACAACGCTCGCCACGGCAATGCACCTTGCCACCTTCAATCGCCTCTTTGGCCAAGGCACGTGTTTTATAAAAACGTGCGGCCCACAGCCATTTATCCAAGCGGACTTTGTCTTGCTCTTCATTACTCATTAACTGCATTCACCCTGATACTTTAACCAGCATTATGCTGTTTGATTCATATTGCGTGCGCGGTAATCGGCAGACATACAGTTGCTTCTAAGCCACCACCAGCACGGTTGTGCAACTCAACACTGCCGCCATGCTGCTTAGCAATGCGTTGCACTATCGCTAGGCCTAGACCCGTACCTTGGCCGCCGCGCGCTTCATCACCGCGAATAAAAGGATTAAAAATGCGTGGTAAATCTTCGGGGTCTAACCCCGCACCACGATCAAGCACACTAATGGCCACATGCTGCGCATGTTCGCCCTGTACAACTGAGGCGGCGACTTCCACACCTTGCCCACCATAACGCAGCGCATTTTCCAGCAGATTCGCCAACATGCGTTTAATGGATACTCGGCGTAACAACAAAGTCGGCATGCTTTCTAAGCACACACGGATATCGTGTCCCTGTTGGCTATATGGGGTGACTACCGCGCTAATCAACTCATTGAGGTCGCATTCTTCCATCGGTTCATCGCTACCATCACGAATAAAGGCCAAGAATTGATCCAAAATAGCGTTCATATCTTCAATATCACGCACCATATCGCAGGTCAATTCATTGTCACTGTCGAGCAACTCCAACGATAAACGCAAACGGGTTAAAGGCGTACGTAAATCATGCGATACACCCGCCAGCATCAGCTCACGCTCACGCCCGGCTTGCTCAATATCGTCGGTCATTTGATTAAAGGCGCGATACACTTCGGCCATTTCACTGGCAGTATCGACATCCACCGGTAAACGCACACTGCGCCCCTGACCAAACTGGCGCGCGGCAATCACTAAACGTTTCAGTGGTGCGCTTAATTGGCTGACAAAAATCCATGCTGCAGCGGTGGATAACAAGCCAATGCCTAAAAACCATGCCACTAAGTTCCACACCCTTTGCCCACGTAACGGGTGCGGGTATAAGGGGACACGAATCCAATCAGGCCCAAGGCTGGGCGCATTCACCCATAAGGACGGTGGGGTTTGTGCGCTAATACGCACACGAGTATCAGCACCCAGTTCAGCCTGCATTTGCTCAGAGAAAATATCACTGTAGGGCCAGTGCTTTTCACCCTCAGGCACATCTTTTTCGCGAACCAACTGCAAGCCCGCGGCCTTAGCAATACTAGGGCGCTCTAACACTGGCGATGCCCAATAAGCACGCAAGGTTAACGCTGCACCGTGGCTGTATTGACGATCCACTAATACATCTTCGTTGAGCATCAGATAAATCAGCGTCAATGCTTTAGAAAAGAGTACCGCCAATAACACCATCCACAGCGTGCGGGCAAAAAAGCTCTGCGGATAGAATAACGAAGTCTTCATGCCTGCCCATCGGGTACAAACACATAGCCCACGCCCCAGACCGTCTGGATGTAACGCGGCTTAGATGGATCAGGCTCAATCATGCGCCGCAAACGTGAGACCTGCACATCAATTGAGCGCTCTAGAGCATCCCACTCACGGCCACGCGCTAGATTCATTAATTTATCGCGAGTCAAAGGCTCGCGCGCATGCTCAACCAAGGCTTTAAGCACGGCAAACTCACCAGTGGTGAGCATATGCACTTGATCACCTTTACTCAGCTCACGCGTAGCTAAGGATAAGCTGTAATCACCAAAGGTTACACTCGACTCGGCACTACCTGGCGCACCGGGCACGCTGGTCGATTGGCGGCGTAATACTGCTTTAATCCGCGCTAACAGTTCGCGAGGGTTAAAGGGTTTAGCCAAATAGTCATCCGCGCCCAACTCCAAGCCTTGAATGCGGCTGGCCTCATCACCTTTAGCCGTGAGCATAATGATGGGGATTTGATTATTACTGCCACGTAAACGCCGGCACACAGATAAGCCGTCTTCACCGGGCATCATCAAATCAAGCACGACTAAATTAAACAGTTCTCGCGCTAAAATACGATCCATTTGCTCAGCATTTTCCACACCGCGCACACGAAAACCCTGCTCAGTTAAAAAGCGCTCTAATAAGCGGCGCAAGCGTTCATCGTCATCGACAATGAGGATTTTTTCACCTTCGGCTACGCTCATGCTCTATTTACCTTTTTAATCAATATGTCTGTGTTCTAGTATGCCGCAATCCAGGCCTGCATGTATGCGCAGCATTGTTAACAAATTTTTCATCAGTCGACACAGCGCTGGTTTGCTGAGTAATTTCCCCTATAATCAGCCTTTTAACGCAGGCCTATCCTGCTTTTTTGAATTTTATAGGTAGCCTGATGGACAGTATCAGTTCACGCATCGCCACAGAATTGGGTGTGCGCCCACAGCAAGTCACTGCCACTATAACGTTGTTAGATGAAGGCGCCACAGTGCCCTTTATCGCCCGTTACCGTAAAGAAATTACCGGCAGCCTCGACGATACGCAACTGCGCAATCTAGAAGAGCGCTTGCGCTATCTGCGTGAACTCGATGATCGTCGTGTGGCGATCCTGTCTGCCATTGACGAACAAGGCAAACTCACTCCAGAGCTACACACAGCCATTCAACAGGCTGATACCAAAACTCGCCTTGAAGATTTATATCTACCCTATAAAAAGAAGCGCCGCACCAAAGGCCAAATCGCTTTAGAAGCAGGTCTAGGCGAGCTCGCAGACTTATTGTTTAACGATCCGCAGCAAGACCCACAAGCTGCAGCAGCAGGCTTTATCAACGCTGAAGCAGGTTTTGCTGATGAAAAAGCCGTGCTGGAAGGTGCTAAATATATTCTGATGGAGCGCTTTGCCGAAGACGCCTCTTTATTAGAACGTCTGCGCACTATGCTGCAACAGGATGCTAAGTTCAGCTCGCGAGTGATTGCTGGTAAAGAAAATGAAGCAGCCAAGTTCAGTGACTACTTTGAACATGACGAGCCTTTTAAAAACGTACCCTCGCACCGTGCTTTAGCTATTTTCCGTGGTCGTAACGAAGGGTTTTTAACTGCTAGTCTCAGCCTTGGCGATGAAGTTGCGGGGACGATGCATCCCTGTGAAGTGGTGATTGGTCAGCACTTTGGCATTAAAAACCAAGAGCGCCCTGCCGATAAATGGCTGGCAGAAGTGGTGCGCTGGACCTGGCGCGTCAAGCTGTCGAGCCATCTAGAAACTGATTTATTTGGTCAACTGCGCGAAGCTGCAGAAACCGAAGCGATTAATGTGTTTGCCCGTAACTTGCATGATTTATTGCTTGCCGCACCGGCAGGTCCACGCTGCACTTTAGGCCTTGATCCGGGCTTGCGCACCGGTTGTAAAATTGCCGTGGTCGATGCCACCGGTAAAGTCTTAGATACCACCACCGTGTATCCGCATGTGCCGCATAACAAATGGCAAGAAACCCTCAAAACTTTGGCGGCACTGTGCAGCAAGCATCAGGTACAACTGATTGCCATAGGTAACGGCACCGGTAGCCGTGAGTCCGATAAGCTGGCAATTGAACTGGTAAAAATGCTACCTGAACTGCGTATGAGCAAAGTGATGGTCAGTGAAGCGGGGGCTTCTGTCTATTCCGCCTCAGAGCTCGCGGCGCTGGAGTTTCCCGATTTGGACGTATCGCTGCGCGGTGCTGTCTCCATTGCCCGCCGCCTGCAAGACCCACTGGCTGAACTGGTGAAAATTGATCCTAAAGCCATTGGTGTCGGCCAGTACCAGCATGATGTGTCGCAAGCACAACTGGCACGCTCACTCGACGCTGTAGTAGAAGACTGTGTCAACGCTGTTGGTGTCGATGTAAATACCGCCTCCTATGCTTTATTGGCGCGCATCTCGGGCCTGAATGCGACCTTGGCGAAAAATATTGTCGCTTTTCGTGATGAACATGGTGCTTTTATCAGTCGTGCTGCACTGAAAAAAGTCCCACGCTTAGGTGAAAAAACCTTTGAATTATCCGCAGGTTTCTTACGGGTGATGAATGGCAAAAACCCACTGGATGCATCGGGCGTACACCCCGAAACTTATCCTCTGGTCACTCGCATTGCGCAAGATACCAACCGTGATATTCGTTCCCTGATTGGTGACTCAGCATTTTTAAAGCAACTGGATCCCCAACAATTCACCGACGAAACCTACGGTTTACCCACAGTCAGCGATATTCTGCAGGAACTGGACAAGCCTGCGCGTGACCCACGCCCTGAGTTTCAAACCGCCACCTTCCAAGAAGGCGTAGAAAGCATTAAAGATTTAGAATTAGGTATGGTGCTCGAAGGGGTGATCACCAACGTCACTAATTTTGGTGCCTTTGTTGATATTGGTGTGCATCAAGATGGTTTAGTGCATATTTCCGCCTTGTCAGAAAGTTTTGTCAAAGACCCCTACCAAGTGGTTAAAGCTGGAGATATTGTCAAGGTTAAGGTCATGGAAGTGGATATCCCACGGGCCCGTATTGCTTTATCGATGCGTATGACAGATGTGCCTGGCGAAAAACCAGCAGCACCAGCACGCGCGCAACAACCGCGTCACAATCCGCGCAGCGAACGCCACAGCCCAACTGAAAAACCAGCCCCAACTAACAGCGCAATGGCAGCGTTATTCGCCAATGCTGGACAGATTAAAACTAAAAAATAATAGACGCGGATGGGTATTGAGCTCAGGTCGCTTGCAGGCTGCAGAAATTCTCAGCCTGCACCCTTGCACTCTGTACTCACCGCCCCCATATTGCCCTAATGCCCTATTGAGGAATTCCCCTTGAGCGATACATATTCTCGTCGTCTGGCGCTGCTCAGCCAGCCCGAAGCCTTAGCCCAGCTCAAGCACTGCCTGCATGGTATTGAGCGTGAAAGCTTAC
>JAAZCO010000276.1 GCA_012513235.1 Gammaproteobacteria bacterium | reverse complement strand
TTTGCAACAAGCCAGCAAAGCCATCGCAGGCTTGGGCATTGTGTCGCTGGATCAGGGCGTGGTATCAACCCGACATGTGGTGCACAACACTGACGGCACAATAGTCGGCGAATGGGGTATGCGCAAATGGCTCGATACCGAAGCGACGCATGCACCTAAACGCACAAATGTGCACATCGCCCGCCAGTCGTTGCGCTTGGCCTTACTGGAACAATTGGATGCCCATCCGCATTTGCACGAGGCGGTTCAGTGGGGGCATCAGTTGGTGAATCTGCACGAAACACCAGCGGGGGTCGAGTTAAGCTTTGCGGTAGCGGGTGAGGTGAAAACGGCACAGGCCGACCTCGTGGTGGGGGCCGATGGGATTCGCAGTGCGGTACGCAACTTGGTTTTAGGCCAGGATGCGAACTCATTACGCTATCTAGACTGCATCGCTATTTTGGGTATTTGTCCATTAAGTGCGCTGAGTGATGTCGACAGTGATTTGCTTGATTCAGCCACGGTTTTTCAAACCGCCAATGGCCATGAACGCATTTATGTGATGCCCTTTGCTGCTGATTCGGTGATGTGGCAACTCAGCTTCCCAATGGCAGAAAGTGAAGCGCAAGCGCTCAGTGCTCAAGGAGCGGAAGCGCTTAAAGCTGAGGCTTGTCAACGCACCCAGTGGCATTCGCCTATTCCGCAGATTTTAGCAGCGACACCCGCTGCTTTAGTGTCGGGTTATCCGGTCTACGACAGGGCTTTATTAAGTGCTGATGCATTAGCAGATATAGGGCCTGTGACCTTGCTGGGTGATGCGGCGCATCCGATGAGTCCGTTTAAAGGCCAAGGCGCGAACCAAGCCTTATTAGATGCATTGTCATTAGCGCGCATCATTGTTAGAGGTTGTCGCTTAAAACCGAGTTGGCGTGAGTTGGGTCTGCGTGAGCGTGTGTTAGAGGAGTTTGAAGCGGAGATGCTGGAGCGCAGTGCCACTAAGGTGCAGGACTCAGCCGATGCAGCAGAGTTTTTACACTCCGAAGTGGTGTTGCATGAGAGCGATGAGCCGCGAGGCCACTGCTTAAGGAAAGCTGACCATTGATTTGTTAACCAGCGTGTACCTTACACTTTGCTAGGTAGGGTCAGCACGTTATGGACTGCCACGTCGCTTTGCTCCTCGCAGAGACGTGTAGTATTACACGCCTCTAAACCGTCTTGGCGAACGCAATGCTGCAATCCATAAAACCTGCTAACTGCCGCGCACCTCGCAGAGATAGCGCGGCGAGGCAAGCTGCTGTCTTTAAGCCTTCAGCTCGCGACGCACTATTTCAGCACCCGCACTTAAAGCGTTGAGCTTGCCGCAGGCGACGCTGCGCGATAAAGGCGCCATGCCACAGTTGGTTGAAGGGTAGAGCTTGTCGGCATCGACAAACTGCAGGGCTTTGCGCAGTGTGTCGGCGACTTCTTCGGGGGTTTCAATCGTATTGGTGGCCACATCAATTGCACCCAGCATGACTTTTTTACCGCGAATCAGCTCAAGTAAATCAATAGGTACATGTGAGTTTTGACATTCCAGCGAAATAATATCGAGGCTGGATTGTTGCAGGCGAGGAAAGACTTCCTCGTACTGACGCCACTCGGAACCCAAAGTTTTTTTCCAGTCAGTGTTGGCTTTAATGCCATAGCCGTAGCAAATATGCACAGCGGTTTCACACTTCAAACCTTCCACGGCTCTTTCGAGCGCGGCAATGCCCCAGTCGTTGACCTCATCAAAGAACACGTTAAAGGACGGCTCATCAAATTGGATAATATCCACACCCGCCGCTTCTAACTCGCGGGCTTCTTGGTTAAGGATAGCGGCAAATTCCCAGGCTAATTCTTCACGGCTTTTATAGTGCGCGTCATACAGCGTATCGATCATGGTCATAGGACCGGGCAGCGCCCATTTGATCGGTTGCGTGGTGTGCTGACGTAAAAACTTAGCATCTTCAACAAATACCGACTTAGGTCGGCTGACTGCACCGACCACAGTGGGCACGCTGGCCTCGTAGCGGTTACGGATTTTAACTGTTTCACGCTTGGCAAAATCAACACCCTCAAGGTGCTCAATAAAAGTGGTCACAAAGTGTTGGCGGGTTTGCTCACCGTCACTGACGATATCAATACCGGCCTTTTGCTGCTCGTGCAGCCACACGCGCAATGCATCTTGCTTGCCTTCAAGTAATTCATCACCTTGCAGTTTCCAAGCGGACCAGAGTTTCTCAGGTTCCGCTAACCATGAAGGTTTAGGTAAGCTGCCTGCGGTGGATGTAGGTAATAAGATGCTCATAATAATTCCGTGTTCAATCCTGGTTAACAAATCTCTGAACAATCACCTGC
>JAAZCO010000275.1 GCA_012513235.1 Gammaproteobacteria bacterium | reverse complement strand
GGCACAGGGGCAATTTCCGTATAACGCAACACCTCCTGAACCTGCATCACATTGATACCATAGGTTTCGTTATCTAAACGAAAGGTCACCCACTGTAAAATAGGATCATCGGCACTATGAACTGATGAGTTCTGCATTGTTATTCCCCTTATTTGAGCACTGCGGCCCATACTATAACCACAATTTATCAGTCGCTATTGAT
Source organism: Gammaproteobacteria bacterium (assembly GCA_012513235.1). Taxonomy (GTDB): domain Bacteria; phylum Pseudomonadota; class Gammaproteobacteria; order Pseudomonadales; family Pseudomonadaceae; genus Denitrificimonas. The sequence continues at coordinate 17,501 of JAAZCO010000275.1, read as the reverse complement.
CAATGCCACTGGGTATATCTTTACCCGTGATTAACTGCGCCAACACTTCTACATCCAATAACGCACACATATGTTCAATCACAGTGCCTGCCAGCCAAGCACGCTTACCACGCTGTGTACGCCACTTAACTTGCTCAGGTTCAACCCGAACAGCATGACGTACCTGATTCACCGCTAAACCCCAATCATAACCATTGATGGAAATGACATATTTTAAATCGTCACGCATGCCGTCAGTATAGCGCTCGGGCATCACCCAGCGCGCGGTTTCTAATACTTTCAACTGCCCTTGCGCGGTCGGTAATATACCAATAAACCAATCCGGCTGACCGAATAAAGGTGTGAGTTGTTGCTGTGCCAAAGGATAAATCGTACCCAAGGCCGTTAAAGGCACCGCTAAGGTCAAACCTGCCACATCAAACAGTAAGCATTCAAAGGCACTGTCCGCCCAACTGACCTGCCCCAACTCAGCTTGCGGCGCAACGGCATCTGCTTCAGGCTCAGGCTCAGGCTCAGGCTCAAGAGCCTCTGGCGCAATATCCACAATCCGCACTGAGGTGGGCAACTGACGGATGTATTCTTCACTGATTAAAGGCTGATGCACCGCTACAGGCGGCACAATCAAAGGCAACTTAGGCTTATCTAGCAGCACTAAATGCTTGACCGCAGCCAATTCAGCAACAGGCTTGAGTTCAGGCTCAGGGCGTAGCTCTTCAGGCTCAACATCATTGAGCAAAGCATCTAAATAGCCTTGTAAAGCAGCCTGCTGGGTATATTTACTCATACTCTATTCCCTATGAACTCACACAGTTGATGCCGATCACGCACTATTTTAACCACCAGTTTTTTTCAACGGGATCACTTGGGCTGACACAACTGGCGTACGCGCATCAATCTCAGCCTGGCGAGCTTGCTTGGCCTGCAAATACACACCGAGCACATGCTTAAGCAGGGCTCGATAGGCTAAAACCGCACGACTGCTTTTATCAAAACGAGACGGCACTAAGCCTGCCCGACTGGCATCACGTAAACGCGTATCTACGGGGATATAGGCTTGCCATAAGGTATCTGGATATTGCTTTTTCAACATGCGCAACGCCACCATCGAGGCTTGGGTACGACGGTCAAATAAAGTCGCCACAATAGTGTAAGGCAGTGCTTGTTTGCGTGAGCGGTTAATCATTTTTAGCGTATTGAGCATGCGCTCCAAACCTTTCAGCGCCAGAAACTCAGTTTGTACGGGAATCAACAGATGCTCACTGGCTGCTAAAGCGTTAACCATCAACACACCTAGCAATGGTGGACTGTCGATTAACACAAAATCAAACTCATCTTCTAGCACTGCTAAAGTCCGTGTCATGACTAAACCTAAACCATCTTTACCCGGCGACTGGCGCTCCAAGACTGCCAAAGCGGTACTTGAGGGTAATAATTTAAGATTGTCGTGACTGGTATCGCACAATAGCTGTTGCGGCAAATAAGCAGGAATCACCCCAGCATGCTGAAATAGGTCATAACAGCTGTGCTCCATACTATCGGGATCGTAACCAAAATAACTGGTCATGGAGCCATGCGGATCTAAATCCACAACCAGCACACGGCGACCAGCATCAGCCAGCAAGCCAGCCAAGGCTAATGTTGTTGTGGTTTTGCCCACGCCACCTTTTTGGTTAGCTACGGCCCAGATTCTCATGACATACCCCAAGCGCTACTGCGCTGTATTAAGCGGCTGTTATCCCATGCCAATTGCTTGACATCACATCGTTTTCATCGCAACTCTTAGTACAGCAAGCAATCTATATGCCAGCTCTAGAAGATAGCAGCGCTACTCTGCGGGTGTAGCAGCTTGGCGGCGGCTGTCGACATTGCGTGAAATCACTAGCACCACACGTCGGTTACGCGCACGCCCAACGCTGTCAGCATTATCCGCAATGGGTTGAAACTCACCATACCCCACTGCAGCCAAGCGCTGCGGCGCTACATCACTCATCGCCAGCATTCTGACAATACTGGCAGCGCGCGCGGCAGATAACTCCCAGTTAGTCGGATAGAGTGCCGTGCGTATGGGTAAGTTATCAGTAAAACCTTCAACCTGAATCGGGTTATCAAAGGGGCCTAAAATTTTGGCAATCTTCTCAATAATATCGAAGGCATCTTGATGTGGCAGAGCATCGCCACTGGGAAACAATAAACTTGAACTCAACTCCAACTCTAACCACATTTCATTGGCGCGCACATGCAACTGTCCATCGCCTAATAGCCCATCAAACTGATCGCGAATCTGCTCAGCAATACTGGCTAATGGATCGGGAGGCTGCCCTGTTTCAGTCACTTGCGCATCGCCTTCTTGTCCCTGCCCCTTTAGGCGCTCATCACCTATAGGTATGGGTTTAACTGAACGATCTTGCTGCTGAAACACCCCTTCTATGGATTCAGTCAGCACTTTATATTTATCTTCATTGAGCGAAGAGATGGAGTACATCACCACAAAAAAAGCAAACAACAGGGTGATAAAGTCAGCATAAGACACCAACCAACGCTCGTGGTTGATGGGGTCTTCCTGTCTGCGTCGGCGTGCCATGCTTATTCCATAAAGCCTTGCAGCTTTAATTCAATGGAGCGCGGATTTTCACCATCAGCAATGGATAAAATCCCTTCAAGCAGCATTTCGCGATAACGTGATTGACGAATGACCATCGTTTTAATTTTACTGGCAATGGGTAAAAACAGCAGGTTTGCTGAACCAATACCGTAAATCGTTGCGACAAAGGCCACCGCAATCCCACTGCCCAACTGTGATGGATCAGCTAGATTACCCATCACATGAATCAAGCCCATCACCGCACCAATAATACCGATGGTGGGTGCATAACCGCCCATACACTCAAAAAACTTTGCCGCATTTAAATCACGGTCTTCTTGGGTGTATAAATCCACTTCCATAATGCTGCGAATATCTTCAGTTTCGACACCGTCCACCAACAACTGCAAGCCTTTTTGCGCATAAGGATCCAACTCGGCATCAGCAATGGCTTCCAGTCCCAGCAAGCCATCCTTACGCGCAGTCATGCTCCAACCAATCACATTATTAATGGCACTGGGTAAGTTGGCGTAGGGTGGAAAAATCACCCAACTGAGTATTTGCGTGGCGCGCTTAAAATGGCTCACAGGCGTTTGTAGCAGTGCTGCACCTAAGGTTCCGCCAAAGACAATTAAGGCTGCTGGGCCATTCAGCAGGCCACCAATATGCCCACCTTCTAGGTAATTACCGCCGATGATGGCCACAAAAGCCATCACCAAACCCACTAGGCTCAGCACATCCATCAGCTACACGCCTCAATTAAGAATCCACTGACGTTATCTAAGCTGTAAACAAAATCCGCTAAACCGGCTTTGACCACGGCCATCGGCATACCATAAATCACGCAACTGGCTTCATCTTGCGCCCAAACTTGGCTACCGGCTTGCTTCAGCATGCGCGCGCCTTCACGACCATCAGAGCCCATACCTGTGAGCACCACAGCCAAGACTTTATCGTTAAAAATCTGAGCTGCCGAACCAAAGGTCACATCCACACTGGGCTTATAATTCAGGCGCTCATCACCGGGTAAAATCCGCACAAAGCCGCGCGCATCAATCATCATCTGCTTGCCACCTGGCGCCAGTAAGGCTAAACCAGGGCGCAACATATCACCTTCTTCGGCTTCTTTAACCTCGATCCTGCACAGCTTATTTAAACGCTCAGCAAAGGCCTTAGTAAAAGTCGCTGGCATATGCTGAATCATCACAATAGGTGCTGGAAAATCAGCCGGCAATTGAGTCAGAACTTTTTGCAAAGCCACAGGACCGCCAGTTGAGGTACCAATGGCCACAAGTCGATAGGCTTTACGCGGCGGACTGACCGTCGAGGCTAAAACAGTATCGGCGCTGCTCTGCAACAGCGGTCGCGCAATAGGAGCAGTGCGAGTGGTCCGCGCTACAGTCGGCGTTGGTGCAACGCTTGGCGTACTACTCAATGTTGTACGAGGACGTGCGATGGCTCGAGCTGCCGGTGCTGGCGTTGCAACTGATGCTTTAGCTAAAGCTGCCGCACTGGCTAAAACGCTCGAACGCGCCAGAACGCGGCGGTTACTTTTAGCCAACAGATGCACTTTATCGCACAGCATCTGTCGTACTTTTTGCGGATTGCGTGAAATATCTTCGAAATTTTTTGGCAGATAATCTAAAGCACCAGCATCCAAGGCATCCAAGGTCACCCGCGCACCCTCATGGGTCAGCGAAGAAAACATCAATACCGGTGTTGGGCTGCGCTGCATAATCTGCTTGACCGCAGTAATCCCATCCATCACCGGCATTTCATAGTCCATGGTGATCACATCAGGACGTAAGGCTAGCGTTTGCTCAATAGCTTCTTGCCCATTAGCCGCGGTACCCACCACCTCAATATTGCCATCTGAGGAGAGTATTTCGGTCAATCTGCGTCTAAAAAAGCCTGAATCATCAACCACTAAAACCTTGACTGTCATACTTACTCCAAAAGCAACACTCTAGCCTTATTCAGACTCAGTAGCGCTGTCCATAATTTTTAAGCAAGCCTGGAATATCTAAAATTAAAGCAATACGGCCATCACCGGTAATCGTAGCGCCCGACATCCCCGGTGTGCCATGGAGCATTTTACCTAAAGGCTTAATTACCACTTCTTCTTGACCAATCAGCTGATCGACCACACAACCAATGCGCTCATTACCTACGGTTAAGATCACCACATGGCCTTGCTCTTGCTGATCGTGCGGCGCATTCGGCAGTAGCCAGCGTTTTAAATAAAACAGCGGCAAGGCTTTATCGCGCACAATAATCACTTCCTGACCATCGACTATATTGGTACGCGACAAGTCTAAGTGGAAAATCTCATTCACATTCACCAACGGAAACGCAAAGGCTTGATTGGCTAGCATCACCATTAAAGTCGGCATAATGGCTAAGGTCAGCGGGACTTTAATCACCACTTGCGAGCCTTGACCAGGTGTCGAGAACACGTTGACGGTACCGTTGAGCTGGGCGATTTTGGTTTTCACCACATCCATACCCACACCACGACCCGATACATCCGACACTTCAGTTTTGGTTGAGAAGCCTGCCGCAAAAATCAAGTTATAACACTCAAGATCAGTTAAGCGTTCAGCGGCCTCTTTTTCCAACATACCTTTTTCAATGGCTTTATTGCGTAACACATCAGCATTCATACCCTTGCCATCATCAGTGATGGTCAACTGAATATGATCACCTTCTTGGCTGGCGGCTAACACCACACAGCCTTCCGCTGCTTTACCGGCGGCGATACGCTCGTCTGGCGACTCAATACCATGGTCCACTGAGTTACGCACCAAGTGCACTAATGGATCAGCCAGCGCCTCGACTAGGTTTTTATCTAAATCGGTGTCTTCACCCACCAACTCCAAGCGAATTTGTTTTTTCAGGCTGCGCGCCATATCACGCACTAAGCGCGGGAAGCGGCCAAATACTTTCTTAATCGGTTGCATGCGGGTTTTCATCACCGCAGCTTGCAAATCACCGGTCACCACATCGAGATTGGCGACCACTTTAGACATAGTTTCATTAGCACTGTCGGCACCCAAGCGCACCAAGCGGTTACGTACCAACACCAATTCGCCGACCATATTCATAATATCGTCAAGACGTGCGGTATCCACACGCACCGTGGTTTCCACTTCAGGCGCAGGAGCACGCGCAGTGCTGCGACGCTCAGGGCCGGTGTATTTAGACTCAGGTTCAGCTGCTGACTTAGCTTTAGCCGCAGCGGCAGGCTTGGGCGCGGCGGCTACTTGATTTGACTCCACCGCTGCGACGGCATCGGCTGGCGACGCGCTCACATCAGCCACTGAGGCTTGAAACTTGCCCTTGCCATGCAACTCATCAAGCAAAGACTCAAACTCATCATCACTGATCACTGTCGGATCAACCGAGCCCGCCGCCGGTTGCTGATTGCTCTCGGCAACGGACGTCTCATGCTCCTCAGCACCGCTATCAAGATTAAACTTACCCTCACCGTGCAGCTGATCCAGCAAGGCTTCAAACTCATCATCAGTGATCTGATCATCGCCTGTACTGGTTGCACTGTGATTGGCTTCGAGTGGCATGTCTACTTGGCCAGATGGACTATGACCTGAACCATGCAACTGATCCAACAGAGCCTCAAACTCATCATCGGTAATGATATCGCTACCTGTTGACTCAGCAGCAACCGAGCTGTCTGGCGTTGGCGCAATAGCATCCAATAACTGATCAAATTCAAGATCGGCAGCATCGTCAACGGGCGCAGGCTCATCAAGTGCATACTCTGCGCTGATATCTTTCTCGGCACTGGCCGGTTGAGCCAGTTGCGTCAGCGCTGCAAGCAACTCATCAGTGGCAGGCGTCAAGGGCGCACCCTCGCGCACCTCTTGAAACATTTCATTGATGCTGTCTAAGGCTTGTAGCACCACATCCATCAGCTCGGGTGTCACACGGCGCTCGCCTTTACGTAAAATATCAAAGACGTTTTCCGCAATATGGCAGCAAGCAACCAATTCATGCAGCTGCAAGAAGCCTGCACCGCCTTTAACGGTATGGAAGCCACGAAAAATAGCATTGAGCAGATTCATATCATCAGGGCTACCTTCAAGCTCAACGAGCTGTTCAGATAGCAATTCTAGAATCTCACCTGCCTCCACTAAAAAGTCTTGGAGGATCTCTTCATCTGCATCAAAGCCCATGTGTGCTCCTCTTAAAACCCTAAACTGGAGAGCAAGTCATCCACATCAACTTGATCTGTGACGACGTCATCTCGTGTATCGGTATGCATCTGCGGACCTTCACCCGCAGTGCTGTATTTTTCTGTACTGTCTTTTTTACGTAAATCTTCTGTGGAATGCTCAATACCAGCCACTCGATCGACTTGCCCGGCCATCACACACAACTTGACCAAATTGGCTTCAATATCAGCAATCAAGGTCATGACACGTTTAATTACTTGTCCGGTTAAATCTTGAAAGCCTTGCGCCATCATAATTTCATTTAAATTAGTCGAGAGCTGATCACTGTCATGCAAGCTGCGTGATAAAAACGCTTCAATCCGCTTGGCCAACACTCGAAACTCATCGGCTTTCATTTCACGACGCATAAAACGCTGCCAATCAGCAATCAAGCTTTGTGCTTCGTAGCTGATATAGGTCACCAGTGGCGCACTTTTTTCAACCAAATCCAACGCGCTATTCGCTGCATCGTCGGTCATAGTCACAACATACTGTAGACGCTCAGATGCATCGGTGATTTGTGACATCTCTTTAGCATGTGGATTACGTGGATCAATATCAAAATCAATAATAGCCGTGTGCAATTCACGTGTTAGGCGTCCCACCTCTCGGTACAAGGCACTTTCTCGAACCTGACTGATTTGCGCAATAATCTGCTCAGCTGCTGCTAAATCACCCTGCTCAAGACTGTGCTGAAGCTGAGGAGCATGCAAAGCAACTGCAGACGCAAAATCATCTTCACTGCTTTTATCCTGTCCCATAGTTTCTCACCGCCTAAACTCAACCGTTAACACGCACAAAGATTTTTTCAATTTTATCTTTCAAGGCTTGTGCAGTGAATGGTTTTACCACATAGCCATTGACGCCCGCTTGCGCTGCAGCAATGATCTGGTCACGCTTAGCTTCAGCCGTCACCATCAACACCGGTAAGTGCTTGAGGTTTTCATCTGCACGTACTTCACGCAACAAGTCCAAACCACTCATAATGGGCATATTCCAGTCAGTGACTAGAAAATCAAAATTGCCATTTTTCAGCATGGGCAATGCAGTTGCGCCATCATCGGCTTCCGCGGTATTGGTGAAACCAAGGTCACGTAAGAGGTTCTTGATGATCCGTCGCATCGTTGAAAAGTCATCAACGATGAGGATTTTCATATTTTTATCCAAGCCAACCTCCAAACTATTTTAAGCCGGTCTTTGCCGTATCAAGACCGCATGCTTATATCATTAAATATAGATAGCGCAGTGTTTACTCGCGCCAGTGCGCCAAACGCGCTCGTAAGCGAGCCGCACATTGACTGTGGATCTGACTGACCCTTGACTCACTGACACCCAGCACTTCGCCAATTTCTTTTAAATTCAGTTCTTCATCATAATACAGCGACAGCACTAAGCGCTCACGCTCTGGTAACCCTGCAATGGCATCAGCCAATGCTTGTTTAAAATGCACCTGCTCAACATCGCGTCCCGGCTCATGCTGGGTACTGTGCGTATTAAACTGATCACCTTCATCCAGCAAATCATCAAAGCTGAATAAACGACTGCCTTGGGTATCACTTAAAATAGAATAATATTCATCAGGGCTAAGATTTAATTCGGCCGCAACCTCTAAATCTTTAGCATCTTGCCCGGTACGCGCCTCAATGGTGCGCACCGCATCTGAGACCATACGCGTATTACGATGCACCGAGCGCGGAGTCCAATCCCCTTTGCGCAATTCATCCAGCATCGCGCCACGTATACGAATACCCACAAAGGTTTCAAAACTGGCACCCTTACTGGCATCAAATTTCTTCGCGGCCTCCAGCAAACCAATCATGCCTGCTTGGATTAAGTCATCCACCTGCACACTTGCCGGCAAACGCCCGAGCATATGATAAGCAATGCGCTTGACTAGCGCAGCATGTTGCTCAACCAAACTGGCCTGCTGATCAACTGCCTGTGCTTTGCTGTACATCTGCAAACCTTTAGCTTTTGTCATCCATTTTATTCCGTTCCAGTGTGGTTAACTAACCGCTCCACAAAAAACTCTAGATGCCCACGCGGAGTTCGCGCCAACGGCCAACTGTCAATCTGTTGCGCCATGGCTTTAAACGCTAAAGAACACTTAGCGCGCGGGAAGGCATCATACACTGCACGCTGCTTCTGTACTGCTTTACGTACCATTTCATCGTACGGCACTGCCCCTAAATATTGCAGGGTGACGTCATCTAAGAAGCGCTCGGTGACTTTAACCAACTTATTAAATAAATTACGGCCTTCTTGCGGGCTGTGTGCCATATTGGCCAACACGCGAAAACGCGTCATGCCGTGATTGCGATTGAGTAGTTTGAGCAAGGCATAGGCATCGGTGATTGACGTAGGCTCGTCACACACCACCATAATCACTTCTTGCGCCGCCTGCACAAAACTGGTGACCGAATCACCAATACCTGCAGCGGTATCAATCACTAGCACATCAATATTGTCACCCAACTCGCTAAATGCTTGGATTAATCCAGCATGCTGCATAGGCGTCATTTCAACCATACTTTGGGTGCCTGATGATGCCGGTACAATTTTAATACCACCTGGGCCTGCCAGCAGCACATCACGCAAATCACACTTGCCGTCCATCACATCAGCCAAGGTATGCGTAGGCTGCAGACCCAACAACACGTCAACGTTCGCCAGACCAAAGTCAGCGTCGAGCAACACCACTTTGCGACCTAAGGCAGCCAAAGCAATGGATAAATTGACTGACACGTTGGTTTTACCCACCCCACCCTTACCACCGGTTACGGCAATTACTTGAACTGGCTGTGTCTGTTTACTGGTCATTGTATTCAATACCTTACTCACTCAAATCTAACCCGCATACTGTGCGGTCAGCGGGGATCCTACGTACATTTGCGCCATGATGTCGTCTGCAGGCTCTTGGGCTTTATGCAGTTCAACAGCACGACTCATTAATTCGTCGCTACGTGGTATTTGTATATCGTCAGGTATTTTAGGACCGTCTGTTGTATAGGCTACAGGCAAGTTATGGCTTATTGCCATACCTAAAGCCTCACCCAAACTGATGGCCTCATCGACTTTAGTAATAATGCAGCCGGCCAAACCACAACGCTTATACGCATGCCAAGCAGCTTGCATCACTTGTGCCTGACTGGTCGCCGGCATCACTAAATAGTTTTTTGCTGCAACGCCATGCGCTGCCAAGTTATCTAATTGCAAACCCAGCGCCGGATCACTGGCCGGTAAACCAGCAGTATCCACCAAAACCACACGTTTATGCGCCAAAGGCTTAAGTGTATCAGCCAAAGTTTCACCTTCAGCCACATAACTGACGGGAATATTTAAGATGCGACCTAAAGTTTTCAGCTGCTCTTGTGCACCAATGCGATAGCTATCCATGCTCACCAAAGCAATGCCATGTATGCCATGCTCAAGCACATAACGCGCAGCAAGCTTAGCTAAAGTCGTGGTTTTACCCGCGCCAGCTGGACCCACTAAAGCAATCACACCACCGTCCGCAACAGGCTCAGTGTGTGGTGTGCGAATGGTGTGCGTTAAAAAGGTTAAGGCCATCTGCCAAGCCTGTTCTTGATCTTGCTCATGCGCAACACGCTCCAACACCGAACGCACGATATCCACTGGCAAACCCATTTTCTGCAAACGCTGCCACAACACAGCATGCACCGGTTGCTGATTGCGCATTGAGTCCCACGCCATATTACCCAGCTGAGCTTCAAGCATCTCACGCAAGCTGTTGAGTTCAGAACGCATGGCGGCCATATCGCCTTGATTGCTAGAGCCCATCTGCGCAGATGGTGCGTAACTTGAGGCCGCAGGAGTTGGATTCACACGCTGCATCACTTCTTCAAGCAGCTGACGGTTTTGGCTGGCAACGCCGGCTTCTTGACGCTCCTGCAAACTGACATGCGCTTGCAGAATTTGTGCTTGGGTTTTACGCAATTCAGCTTCCAGAGCTGGATTGGGACGTGTGACTGAAGGCTGAGCCTGATAGTCAAGGGCTGCGGTCAACTCAACACCACCAGCAACGCGGCGTGTAGAAATAATCGACGCATCCACGCCAAGTTCTTCACGTACACGGTTCATCGCTTGGCGCATGTCTGCTGCGAAATATCGTTTGACTTGCATAAGTCAGCCCTCGATCAGTTTTGTCCTACCGTTGCCACGATAGTGACTTGCTTATTGTCTGGAATCTCTTGATAGGCCAACACATACATATTGGGTACGGCTAATCTGGCAAAACGCGACATCATGGCTCGAATCTGTCCAGCGACTAATAACACCACTGGTTTACCTAGCATTTCCTGACGCTGCGCTGCCTCTATCAGAGACTTCTGTAGTTTCTCTGCCATCCCAGGTTCAAGCAATACTCCTTCGCTTGAACCTTGTCCGGCCTTCTGCATACTACTAAGCAATATCTGTTCCAACCTTGGTTCTAATGTGATCACAGGTAGCTCTGGCTCAAGCCCGACAATGCTTTGCACTATGGCACGCGATAACGCAACACGCACTGCCGCCACGATAACGTCAGGATCTTGACTGCGCGACACCGTTTCAGCAATGGCTTCAGCGATGCTGCGAATGTCGCGTACCGGCACTTGCTCTTGCAGCAAACTTTGTAAAATACGCAGCAAACTGGATAAAGAAATCATGCCTGGGATTAACTCTTCAGCTAATTTAGGCGAGCTTTTTGCCAAGACTTGCATCAATTGCTGCACTTCTTCGTGTCCGAGCAACTCATGGGCATGTTTATTGAGGATTTGATTCAAATGAGTGGCGACTACCGTACTGGTATCCACCACCGTGTAGCCTAATGATTGTGCTTGATCACGCTGACTGGGTTCAATCCACACCGCTTCCAAGCCAAAAGCTGGGTCAACCGTATCGATGCCATTGAGAGTGCCAAAAACTTGACCCGGGTTAATCGCCAATTCGCGCTCGGGATAGACCTCAGCTTCAGCCACAGTGACACCCATCAAAGTCAGGCGATACACGTTAGGCAACAAATCCAAGTTGTCACGTATATGCACCGAAGGCATCAGAAACCCTAAATCTTGCGAAAGCTTTTTACGCACGCCTTTAATACGCGCTAACAACTGACCACCTTGATTACGGTCCACTAAAGGAATTAAGCGATACCCAACTTCCAGCCCTACCATATCCACCGGAGTGACATCATCCCAACCCAACTCACGGTTCTCAGCACTGACAGGCGCCGGTAGCTGCTCAAGATCGCGCTGCTCTTTTTCAACTACAGCTAAGTCTTTATCATTCTGACGCTTCCAAATGAAATAAGCACCACCGGCTGCTAACAAGCCTAGACCGATAAAAGACATATGCGGCATGCCCGGCACAGCACCCATAGCAATCAAAATTGCTGCAGACACCGCCAAGGCTTTAGGTGAAGCAAACATTTGGCGCTGGATCTGATCGCCCATATCTTCAGAGGTGGTGACACGCGTTACCATCATCGCTGCTGCAGTCGATAGCAACAACGAAGGCACTTGCGCCACCAAGCCATCACCAATGGTCAGCAATGCATACACCTTAGCCGAATCGATAAAGCTCAAATCATGCTGCGCCACACCAATGGCAATACCGCCAATCAAGTTGATAAACAAAATCAACAGACCAGCAATCGCATCACCACGCACAAACTTACTAGCACCATCCATCGATCCATAGAAGTCAGCTTCTTGTGCCACATCACTGCGGCGGATCTTGGCTTGCTCTTGGTCAATCAAGCCAGCGTTGAGGTCGGCATCAATTGCCATTTGCTTACCGGGCATGGCATCCAAGGTAAAACGCGCACTGACCTCAGAAATACGCCCCGCACCCTTGGTTACCACCACGAAGTTAATAATCATCAAGATGGCAAAGACCACCGCACCCACCACGTAGTTACCACCAATCACCACCTCACCGAAGGCTTGAATCACTTTACCAGCAGCATCCCCTCCTTCGTGACCGTGCAGCAACACCACGCGCGTCGAAGCCACGTTCAACGACAAGCGCATCAGGGTCGCGACCAGCAAAATCGTTGGGAAGGCCGCAAAGTCCAGCGGACGCATGGCGTAGACACCCACCAGCAAGACGATAATGGCGAGGGCAATGTTAAAGGTGAAAAAAACATCCAATAACAGGGTTGGAATTGGCAAGGTCATCATGCCTAAAATAACTAACAACAATATAGGCACACCCAAATTGCCCTGCTTGAGCAATCCTACGCCGGTACGCATATTATTTTTGAGTTGCGAGTTATTCACTGACTATTCTCTTTTTCGACTGAGTGCACACGCACTAAAGATTGACGCTAAGACCTGCATTCCAATAAGCATGCAATAAACAGTCCACTATATATAAAAAACCTATGACCCAGAACCACAAAGGCTGCCTCAGAGGGCAGCCTTTGTGTATTAGCGCACTTTACTTAAGTTTTAGCCAACAAAACTCAGCAATACACCCGCAGCCACAGCCGAACCAATTACACCCGCAACGTTCGGACCCATGGCATGCATGAGCAAGAAGTTTTGCGGATTAGACTCCAGCCCCACACGGTTCGAGACCCGTGCAGCCATAGGTACAGCTGATACACCCGCCGAACCAATTAGCGGATTGATCTTATTGACGCTGAACTTGTTCATGACCTTCGCCATAATCACGCCCATCGCCGTACCCGCACTAAATGCAATCATACCCAAGATTAAAATCCCTAAGGTTTTAATTTGTAAGAATGACTCAGCTGACAGCTTAGAACCCACCGTCAGACCCAATGCAATAGTGACGATATTAATCAATGCATTACGTGAAGTATCTGCTAAACGCTCAACCACACCACATTCGCGCATCAGGTTACCGAAGGCAAACATACCCACCAACGGCGCCGCATCAGGTAATAACATACCGATCAGCAAGCACAACACCAACGGGAAGATGATTTTCTCGGTTTGTCCCACATGACGCAATTGCGACATCACAATTGCACGCTCTTCAGGCGTAGTCAGCGCACGCATAATCGGCGGCTGAATCAACGGCACTAACGCCATATAGGAGTACGCAGCAACCGCAATCGGACCCAGTAAATCAGGCGCTAAGCGTGATGTAACATAGATCGAGGTCGGACCATCAGCACCACCAATAATCGCGATCGAAGCCGCTTCTTGCAGGGTGAATTCCAGACCAGGAATACCCAACATGCCGATGGCTAAAGCACCCAGCAAGGTACCAAAGATACCAAACTGCGCCGCGGCTCCTAAGAGCAAGGTTTTAGGGTTAGCCAACATCGGACCGAAATCCGTCATGGCACCCACACCCATAAAAATCAGCAGTGGGAACACACTGGTAGGTAAACCGACATCGTAAAGCATGGTCAGCAAACCGCCTGCTTCTGCCATACCGGCTGCGGGGATATTGGCTAACACCCCACCAAAGCCGATAGGAATCAACAGTAACGGCTCAAAGCCTTTGCGAATCGCCAAATAGACCAGAACCAAGCACACTACAATCATTAAAGCCTGACCGGCTTCGAGTTGGTAGACGCCCGTGCTATGCCATAAGTTTAAGAGCTTATCCATCATCTAGCCCTCAAGCGATGGTCAGCAGGCTATCGCCCACCGACACTGCATCGCCAACCTTAACGTTGACGCTACCAATAACACCACGGCGGAATGCACGAATTTCAGTTTCCATTTTCATGGCTTCTAAAATAATCACTACATCACCTTCTTCGACCGCCTGACCTGGCTTGACTAATACCTTAAAGATATTACCCGCCAATGGCGCGCCTTGAGGATCACCCACACCTTCAGCCACAGGCTCTGGCGCACATGCAGTGGCTTCACCTACTGCTTTTAAGCCTTCAATGTCGCCACCCTCGTTAACCTGTACAACAAAGGTTTTGCCATTGACATCAACGGTATAGGCTTGTGGACCTGAAGCTTGGCCACCCAGAATCTCATTACCCGTTGGTACGGGTTCAAAGGCATCTGGATTATCGCGGTTCTCTAAGAACTTCAGACCAATCTGCGGGAAGAGCGCGTAGGTCAACACGTCATCAATGATGTCGTCAGCTAAGCGAATATTTTTCTCTTGCGCCAAGCCTTTCAACTCAGCAGTCAGCTTTTCAACTTCGTCGTCGATCAAGTCGGCAGGACGGCAGGTTACAGCCTCGGCACCATCAAGCACTCGAGCTTGCAGCTCAGCATTAAATGGCGCAGGTGCAGCACCGTATTCGCCTTTTAATACGCCCGCTGTTTCCTTAGTGATGGACTTATAACGCTCACCGGTCAATACGTTAATCACCGCTTGCGTACCAACAATTTGCGAGGTCGGTGTCACTAAAGGAATAAAACCTAAATCTTCACGTACACGTGGGATTTCAGCCAATACTTCATCAAATTTATCGCCAGCGCCCTGCTCTTTCAGCTGATTTTCCATATTGGTCAGCATGCCGCCTGGTACTTGCGCGACCAAAATACGTGAATCCACACCTTTGAGCGTGCCTTCAAACTTGGCATATTTTTTCCGCACTTCACGGAAATAAGCAGCCACTTCTTCCAACAACTCCAAATTCAGGCCCGTGTCATGTGGCGTATTCTGGAACATCGCCACCACAGATTCGGTTGGCGAATGGCCGTAGGTCATCGACATGGATGAAATCGAGGTATCGACGTTATCAATACCTGCCTCTACAGCTTTCAAAATAGCAACGGACGACAAACCGGCAGTCGCGTGGCACTGCATATGAATCGGGATCGACAGGCTAGCTTTTAACTTACTGACTAACTCGTAAGCGACATAGGGCGTTAAAATACCGGCCATATCTTTAATCGCAATAGAGTCAGCACCTAAGTCTTCAATTTGCTTACCCAGATCGACCCACATTTGCATATTGTGCACAGGGCTGGTGGTGTAAGAAATCGTACCTTGAGCATGCTTGCCGTTCGCCTTAACCGCTTTTAAAGCGCGATCAAGGTTGCGCGGGTCGTTCATCGCATCAAAGACACGGAACACATCAACGCCGTTAATCGCTGCACGCTCAACAAACTTATCAACCACATCATCCGCATAGTGACGGTAGCCCAGTAAGTTTTGTCCACGCAGCAACATTTGCTGTGGAGTATTGGGCATCGCTTGCTTTAGTGCACGAATACGCTTCCATGGATCTTCGCCTAAATAGCGAATACAGGAGTCAAAAGTGGCTCCACCCCAAGATTCCACTGACCAAAAACCTACTTGGTCAAGTTTGCCAGCAATGGGCAACATGTCTTCTAAACGAACACGGGTGGCTAAAATAGATTGGTGAGCATCACGTAACACTACGTCAGTAATACCGAGTGGCTTGGTGCTAGTCATTAGGGAAAAACTCCGGATAGGTACACTCAGCCGCGACGGGCACGGTGTTGTTTAATGGCAATTTGGATGGCTTGTAGAGTATCTGTATCAACCGCTTGCGTGCTCGGTGCACGTGTGGTCACGGCGGTGGCCGTTGCGCTATGCATTTCTTCTGGTGCAATACGCTCCAAAACAAATGACATACCTTTAATACAGAAGATCAGTAAAACCAAAAACAAAAAAACGAGACCCATGCCAAAAAACATGAGTTCAACGCCTTCTAAGAGGAGTTGCTGAGAGGTCATATACGCTCCATTTCCTGAGTTGCAAGGGCAATCTTATAGTTTGTATTAATGCCGCAACTGACGTAACAGCCAGTGAATGACAGCTAAAACCGGTAAACATTAGCGCGAATCGAACCCATTTAGCAAACATTAGAGTGCTTTTTAATGAGCCAGAGCCGCGCTTTTATAATTTACAGGCGCGCTTACAGCAAAAATACCGTGGCTAAACCTAAAAAGATAAAGAAACCACCACTGTCTGTCATCGCGGTAATTAATACACTTGATCCTAGTGCTGGGTCACGCCCCAAACGGACCATAGTCATAGGAATAATTACACCCATCAAGGCGGCTAACAGTAAATTCAAGGTCATTGCCGCGGTCATTACCATACCCAATGACCAACTGTCGTACAGCAACCAAGCCACTAATCCAATCACGCTACCCCAAATCACCCCATTGATCAGTGCCACACCCAACTCTTTACGCATCAAACGCGAGGTATTACCCGTCGACAACTGATCCAACGCCATCGCCCGCACAATCATAGTAATAGTCTGATTACCTGAGTTACCCCCGATTCCAGCCACAATAGGCATCAAGGCTGCCAGCGCCACCAGCTTTTCAATCGAGTCTTCAAATAATCCAATCACCCGCGAGGCAACAAAGGCGGTAATTAAGTTAATCGCCAGCCACGCCCAACGGTTTTTCAGTGATTTCCACACCGAAGCGAAAATATCTTCCTCTTCACGTAAACCCGCACGGCTCAGCGCTTCGCTTTCCGACTCTTCACGAATCAAATCCACCATCTCATCAACGGTTAGACGACCGATCAACTTGCCGCTTTTTTCAACGACAGGCGCAGAAACTAGGTTATAACGCTCAAAGGCTTGCGCAGCAAAAGAGCCATCTTCATCTGGGTAAAAAGTCACCGGATCATCAGCCATCACCTCATGCACCATGCATTCCGGATCATTGACCAATAAACGCTTAATCGGCAGCACACCTTTTAAAATACCCGCCACATCCACTACAAACAGCTTATCGCTTTGATCGGGT
>JAAZCO010000274.1 GCA_012513235.1 Gammaproteobacteria bacterium | reverse complement strand
TGGCAGTGGGATACGCTGGAGTTGATTGCTGGTATGGATGCGCAGAAAAATGAGCACCGTGCTCGTAAAGGTCCGGGTACGAGCTATAAAAAACTGTCATGGAATAAAGACGCAGAATTTAAGCAGTATGGTGCCTTTGCTGAGTTGAGTTGGAATGTGAGCAATGAAGATCGATTGATCTCGGGTCTGCGTTTAGATCGACAGGCAGCTAAAGATACCCGCGCTCAGTTTTGCTCAGGTATGGGGGCGAGTATGATCTGCTTTATTAACCCAACTGCTAATAAAGAGCGTACCAAAACTCTCCCCAGTGGCTTTGTTCGTTATGAGCATGACCTGCAAGCTTTGCCAGCCACCACCTATATTGGTTTGGGCCACAGTCAGCGTTTCCCAGATTACTGGGAGCTTTTTTCTGCAAGCTTTGTCAAAGGGCAGCCAACAGCCTTTGCCACCACAGATCCAGAAAAAACCACGCAAGTGGACTTCGGGATTCAGTACAGCGCAGGCCCGATCGATGCTTGGGCGTCAGGCTATGTGGGCCGTGTCAGCGACTATATAATGTTTAATTACCAGTCTGGCACTATGATGCCGATGTCTAAAGTCAGTAATATCAATGCACGTATTATGGGTGGTGAGATGGGTGCAGCCTATCAATTTAACCCCAATATTAAGGGTGATCTGAGCTTGGCTTATGCCTACGGTAAAAACACCAGTGATGGCCGTGCTATGCCACAAATTCCACCTTTGGAAGCACGCTTTGGCTTGAGTTATGAAGAAGGTGATTTCAGTTCGGCAGCTTTATGGCGCGTGGCTGCAAAACAGACGCGTACCGACGAAGGGCGCGGTAACGTTGCCGGTAAAGACTTTGGCTCGAGTTCAGGCTTTGCGGTGTTCTCGCTCAACAGTGCTTACCGCTTAAGCCAAAATTGGCAAGTCAGTGCCGGTATCGATAATCTGTTTGATAAAAACTACAGCGAGCACCTTAATCTTGCGGGTAACGCAGGCTTTGATTATCCAGATGATGCCACGCGCATCAATGAAGCTGGACGTACCTGGTGGACCCGTGTTGATATGAAGTTCTAACAACAAGTCGGTCGCAGTATTGTGCTGATTGGTGCTGAGTGTGCTGGGTAGACGATTAGCCTATCGCTCACAGCGCCTGCCTAAAATCAAACAAGGGTTGAGCCTCTGTAAGGCCCAACCCTTGTTTATCCGTGCAGCCTTTGCTTTATTTCAGGCAACAAAAAAACGGCACAAACATAATGCTTGTACCGTATTTTGCAGTCTGAAACTTAGCCTATAACGACTTAGCGGGCGCGGTAAGTAATGCGGCCTTTGCTCAGATCGTAAGGTGTGATTTCAACACGAACTTTATCGCCTGTTAAAATGCGGATGTAGTTTTTACGCATTTTACCGGAGATATGCGCGGTAACGACGTGCCCATTTTCTAACTCTACACGGAACATAGTGTTAGGCAGGGTGTCGACGACAGTGCCTTCCATTTCGAAGCTGTCTTCTTTCGACATGCAGTATAATCCTCAAAATACAAATAAAAGACCTGATACGCCAAAATGCGATCAGGCAAAATCGGCAAGCATTATGCCGTATTTTGTAAGAAAAGGCCAAATATCCTCTTGCAGTCCATCTTTTTAACTGAAATAACATGACTGCTGCCAGCAATTTAAGCCGGTAATGCCTGCCAGTGCTGGTCAATAAAGCCTTCAAGGGGTTGATATTGAGTTTTATAATTCATTTTTTGGCAGTCTTTTACCCAATAACCTAGGTACAAATAAGGCAGGCCTAAACGCTGGCTTTCTTGGATTTGCCATAAAATGGCATAACGCCCAAGGCTGCGGCGCTTATCTTCAGGCTCAAAAAATGTATACATCGCCGATAAACCGCTCGGTAGTACGTCAGTGACTGCTACTGCGAGCAGTTTTTTGTCAGCGCGAAATTCATAAAAGCGTACAAACTCTAAATCCGAGCTTAAAAAGCTTTCAAACTGCTCAATGGATGGCGGGTACATATCACCGTCGGCATGGCGTTGTTTGATATAGCGTTGATAGAGGGCGTAGCGTTCATTGTTTAGTGTGCTACTAACAGCTTGTACAGTGATGTCATGATTGCGGCGCATGATTTTTTGTTGCGCGCTGGTGGCCTGAAATTTTTGCACAGGAATACGCGCTGAAACACAGGCGGTGCAAGGCCCGCAGTGCGGCCGGTATACATTAGCTGCGCTGCGGCGAAAGCCTTGTTCAATCAGTTGGCTGTAGAGTTCGGCAGTCAGTGGCTCATTTGGATCAATAAAAATTGAGTTGGCAGTGCGCTTTGCAAGGTAGCTGCAGGAGTGCTCGTGGCCCAGATAGAGTTGCAAGCTTTTCATATAACTAAGGTGCTCGTGGTGATTGCAGGTGTAGACCACTGCATGGTGCTGGGCGTGTCGAGATAACGCTGTAAATAGTCAGCAAATTCAGCGCGCGTGATGCTCTCTGCGCCAAAGTTGATCAGGTGTTCGGTGGGCATTTGGCAATCAATGAGCACAAAGCCTGCATCAGTCAGGTGCTTGACTAAGGTGGTAAAGCCAACCTTGGAGGCATTGCTCATGCGGCTGAACATTGACTCACCAAAAAACAGCTGACCGAGAGCAATGCCATATAAGCCGCCGACTAGCTCATCGTCATGCCACACCTCAACTGAGTGGGCAACACCTTGCTGATGCAGAGCAATATAGGCGTTTTGAATGGCGCTGGTGATCCAAGTGCCATGCTGTGCGTCGCGCGGTTGTGCACAGGCGTGGATCACTTCGCTAAAGTTGCGGTCAAAGGTTACGCTAAACTGATCGCTGCGCAGCACTTTACGTAAGCTGCGCGAGATATGCAGGTTGGTGGGTAATAAGACCGTGCGTGGATCAGGTGACCACCAGAGTATCGGCTGGCCTTGCTCATACCAAGGAAAGCAGCCGTGGCGATAGGCGGCAATTAAGCGCTCAGCAGATAAGTCGCCGCCGGCGGCCAATAATCCGTTGGGTTCACGCAACGCTTTAGTCAGAGCTGGAAACTGCAATGAGGATCGATCAAGCCAAGTCAGCATAAAAAACCTTAACAGAGTGGGTAAAGCAGTATTAAAATAACTGATTGTGTATACAGTGAAATGTGCTCAGCAGTAATGCTGTAAGATAAGCTATATCAGCAAGAAATTCATGCGCAGATCGCATATGAGTAGGTTGGCATCGGTAAAGATGAAATAGCTAGTCCAAGTCCGTACAATGGCACGTTATCCAATTTTTGTGATTATTTTTGATGAGCCTTATAACAAGGCCCTGCAGGACCTTTTTTTGAAGAACACAACACACCCGAAAACGGCTGAAAAACTTTCATGGCAAGAACAAGCGCAGTTACGTCTTAAAGAAGGCGTGCTGATTCTTTTGGCTGTGGTTTGTATTTATTTATGGATGGTGCTTTTAAGCTTTGATATGCATGATCCAAGCTTTTCCAATAGCACGGGGCATATTGATACTGTCAGCAATGCTGGCGGTTATATTGGCGCTTGGATAGCCGATGTGTTGTTCAGTTTGCTGGGTTATTTTGCTTGGCTGTTTCCGCTGGTGCTCATGCTGAAGACGGTTTTAGTGTTTCAGAACCGTTACCAGTCGATGATTATCAATGGCTGGTTGTTTGCGTTGCGAGCTTTTGGTTTCATTTTATTATTATGTTCGGGGGCAGCGCTGGCGCATATTCATTTTCCTGTGCCTGAGGTTGCTCCGAAGAACTTTAATATATTGGGCGCCGTGCTGGGTGATGCCTTAACACGCTCTTTAAATGTAGAGGGCGCGACTTTATTTTTGCTGGCCTGTTTCTTATTTGGGTTGACTATTTATGCCAATCTGTCGTGGTTTAAAATCATGGAAGCCATTGGTGATCTGACTTTGCGCGTGAGTCAGTGGGTGCAAGCACGCTTGCAAGATACCTTTGGTGAGATTCAAGAGCGTAAGCAAGAAAAGATTCGTT
>JAAZCO010000273.1 GCA_012513235.1 Gammaproteobacteria bacterium | reverse complement strand
CGGCATCATCTTCAAAACACAAGTGAATCGGTGACAGCATCGGCATGACGCGTTCAACCACAAAAGTTCCATGCCCATGACGGCGCACAATTGCTTTAGCTTGCACCAGATCACGTAACGCTTTTTGCACGGTCCCCAAACTAAACGGGGTAATAGTTGCCAGCGTTGATTCATTAGGGAGTTGCGCACCGGGCGCCCAATAACCATCACGAATCGCTGCAAGTAAAGTTTCCCGTAACTGCGCGTATTTAGGCAAGCCAGCCACTTCCTGTGGTTGATAGCGGTTGTAAAAATCAACTCCATTTGCTTCAGACATTTATTCTGCTCCCATTACCTCTGACACACTATCA
The DNA here is from genome assembly GCA_012513235.1 of Gammaproteobacteria bacterium. Classification (GTDB taxonomy): domain Bacteria; phylum Pseudomonadota; class Gammaproteobacteria; order Pseudomonadales; family Pseudomonadaceae; genus Denitrificimonas. The sequence continues at coordinate 15,132 of JAAZCO010000273.1, read as the reverse complement.
GAGAACTATTGACTTACTATAGCTATACAGTTATAGATTGAGTATTAAAACTATACTTACAATATAGATACAGTCGACTTCGAGTTTAAACAATGGACGTTCGCAGCACAATCAGACATCTGCACTTCGTATCATTTTACTCTGGCGGCACATTATTGAATCGTGGCATCGACATTTAGCGCAAATAAAAAAACGCGATCAAGACCAAAGCTACGACTGTACTACTGATCGAGAGCAACGGGATCAATAAATGCAATGGCAAACAGCAAGGGACTGAGCGTGAACGCGATATGGATTTAAGTTACACAGTGCAAAACGGCCCATTAAAGAATGTGTATGTGCAACTGCGTAATATTAATTTCCGCTCGGGTGGCGGATTAAATCGTGATGTCGATGAAAATCGCTTACTGGTAGGTTACAGACTGACTGCCTGGTAACACTAAAACTGGCGCGGGATCCTCGCGCCAGTTCAATCAAGCCTAGGACTTAGGACGCACCAACAATGCAGAACCCCACGACAAGCCCACACCAAAGCCTGATAACAAGGCATTGCGCCACTCATCATTAAAGGCATAGTGTTCAAGCAACATCGGAATAGATGACGACACAGTATTACCCGCACCGAACATATCTTTAATGACTTTACTGCCGTTATCACCTAAGCGCTTGGCAATGGCATCCACAATCGCACCGCTGCCTTGGTGTAAACAAATCGCATCCACATCATCCATATGCATGCTCACTTCATCGAGCACTTCTTGCATATGCGGAATAATTTTCAGGCTGGCAAAGTTAAACACCTGACGACCATTCATATGGAAGTGACCATCTTTAACCACGAGATACTCAGCGCCACCGCCATCACCACCAAAGCGTGCCGGGCCAAGCTCCCAGACTGGGTCTTCACCCATCCAGGTTGCCGTTGCCGCATCACCGAATAACAATGTGGTCATACGATCCGAGCGGTCCATGATTTTTGAGTAGGGATCGGCAGTCACTAAAATAGCGTTTTTCAGTCCTGTAGCCTGCATAAAGCCTTTGAGTACATACAAGCCGTACACATAACCAGAGCAACCTAGCGACACATCAAAACAGGCTACATGGGTAGGTAAACCCAGCTTATGCTGAGCAATCGCAGACGTATGTGGCAAACCTTCCGCATCACCGTTTTGGGTGACCACTACGAATGCCTGCACATCCTCAAGCTTAAGCTCAGGGTTTTTCGCGAGCAAATTTTGCACCGCACGCACACATAAGTCTGAAGTCTCTTCAGCATCGTCTTTAACAGACAAGGTCGTCGTACCAAGCTTGGTTTGCACAAACTCAGCGTCACGATCAAAGCTTTTTGCCTGCGCGATGTTATCTATTCTGTCTTCAGGGATGTAACTTGCAATACTGCGTATGCCAATCATCGTGCATCTTCCACGTTAAAAGCCGCCCTAGATGACCGCTAACTCAGCACTCGACCTGCGAGTCACTGACAGATAAAAAAATACGTACATAGTGTACGCGCTCTGCTGGCGGCCAAACCTAAAATTCTTGTCCAGCTAAGACGCACCACAATAGCCTGACGACACATTACCGGCTATAGGCCAAAGGGCTTAAGATTGAAAAACCCTCATTCCAATCCATAAAGCACAACTCAGCAGCCTGTATCTTAGCGGGTAAAGGCGTATATTCTGCGGATGTTTTCACAGATCGATGGGCCTTGCGATGACAATCTTTACACACAATATTGCCTTAGCCGCCGACTATCAAGTAGCAGGTTTTACTTAACGTCAAAAACTCAGCACTGAGCCGTTCCCTACGCCCGCATTTTCTAGCGCAGATTATGGCATAATAGCTTTCTTTTTTGCTCATTCAAGCCCATGACCCACGTCCCTGATCGCATATTTAACACGCCGCTAGCGCAAGTCCCTGACTTCACTTTTAACGAAGATGTGGTGCGAGTCTTTCCCGATATGATCAAGCGCTCGGTACCCGGCTACCCCACCATAGTGGAAAATACCGGTGTCCTGGCCGCACAGTTCGCGCAAGCCAATAGCACGCTCTACGATTTAGGCTGCTCATTGGGCGCAGTCACACAAGCGCTGCGCCGGCATGTCAGCCACAGTGGCTGCAAAGTGATTGCCGTGGATAATTCTGCCGCTATGGTTGAGCGCTGCCGCGAACACCTCAATGCACAGGATGCCATGTTTCAAGAGTTACTGCCGGTAGAGGTGATTGAAGCGGATATTCTTAAATTAAAATTTGCGCCCACCTCATTGGTAGCGCTGAATTTTACTTTGCAGTTTATTGCCCCTGAGCAGCGCTTAGAGTTGCTACAGAACATTCACAGCGCTCTGCTGCCCGGTGGTGCGCTGATTCTCTCAGAGAAGCTGCGCTTTAATGATGCAGAGGAGCATGAGCTGCTCAACGAATTGCACTTAGCCTTTAAGCGCGCCAATGGCTATAGCGAGCTGGAAATCGCCCAAAAGCGCCGTGCTATTGAAAAAGTCATGCTACCCGACAGCCTTGAAGAACACCGTGAGCGTTTATACAGCGCGGGGTTCAGCAAGGTCGTTGTGTGGTTCCAGTGTTTAAACTTTGCCTCGTTGATTGCCCTCCCATGATTGATTACACAGATTTAGTGCACCACCTTGCTGGCACGCCAATGAAAGAATGGTCGCGCCATGTGCAGCAACAATTTGATGACTTGTACGCCATCGGTCACGGTGACTTACCACGCTGGATGGCAGCTGTTGATGCATTACCTGCGTTAGTGCCCAGCATTCCTGAACTGACCAGCGAATTTAATCTGCAAGGCGACTGCACTGCAGCCGAACGCGAACAATTACACACAGCGCTGCAAGGTTTAATCCCTTGGCGCAAAGGCCCGTTTCGCTTATTTGATGTGCATGTGGATACTGAATGGCGCTCAGACTGGAAATGGGATCGTGTCAGTCCGCATCTAGATCTCAACAACAAGCGCATCTTAGATGTAGGTTGCGGCAACGGTTACTATATGTGGCGCATGCTCGGTGCCGGTGCGCAAAGCGTGGTGGGCGTGGATCCCAACTGGTTGTTCTTCTGCCAATTCCAAGCCATGCGTCGTTTTTTTGATGCTCCACCGGTCTGGCATCTACCTTTTGCGCTGGAAGATTTACCGGAAAAACTCGAAGGCTTTGATACCGTTTTCTCGATGGGCGTGCTCTACCACCGCAAATCACCGATTGATCATCTCTTAGCGCTGAAAGACTGCTTAGTGAGTGACGGTGAGTTGGTGTTAGAAACATTGGTGATTGAAGGCGACTGCAATCAGGTTTTAGTGCCTGAAGACCGTTATGCACAAATGCGTAATGTGTGGTTTTTACCCTCAGTCGCAGCACTGGAACTGTGGCTACGCCGCGCAGGTTTTAAAGATGTGCATTGCGTGGATATCAGCTACACCTCCACTGATGAACAACGCTCAACCGAATGGATGAAGTATCAATCCTTAGGCGACTTTCTAAACCCCGACAACCCCAAGCAAACCATCGAAGGCCTACCCGCGCCGATGCGCGCGGTGATTGTGGCACGTAAGCCTTAAGCGTTTTTATCTCTCACTAAGCCAGTTGCGTGCCTAACGCACCTCGTTGCTAATGCTATTCCCTCAGCGGGTCATCCCGACCCGATTCGGGCGCTACGCCATCCCTGGCTACGCTCAGCACAGCAGCAACGAGGCGCTGATTGATCATCTGCATTGTTAGCAAGAATGCAATATGCGCTATCCATTGAACTCAATCGCACAATAACTGCATCAATTACTACTGATTCAAGCTACAAGAGTGCAAGCAATATAAAAGTTCTATGAGTACTTCGGGGTTGGTGTGACAAGCGTAGCCATGGATGGCGCAGCGCCGGAGTTGAACCCTGGATGGGTTCATCGACGGATAAACACCAACCCCGAAGTACGGCAGGCGCACAATTTAACGCACAACTATCAAAAAACTAACCCGCTACCCGCGCCAGCGGAAATAAACGCTTAAAATTATCTGTGGTTTGTGCAGCAAACTCTTCATACGACACGCCACGTAACTCAGCAACAAACTGCGCCACATCGGCCACATATTCAGGAAAGTTCGCACGACCACGATGCGGGATCGGTGCTAAATACGGCGAATCGGTTTCCACTAAAATACGGTCACTGGGCACTTGCAGAGCAACTTCACGCAACGCCGCGGCATTACGGAAAGTCACGATACCGGAAAACGAAATATAGTAACCCAAGTCCAGCGCAGCTTTAGCCATTGGCCAATCTTCCGTAAAGCAATGCATCACACCGGCTTGCGGCAAAGCAGCTTCACGCAACAAATCCAAGGTATCCTGCTTGGCCTCACGCGTATGTACAATCACTGGCTTGCCACATTGACGCGCTGCATCCAAATGCAAACGAAATGAATCCTGCTGCATCTGCGCCGTTTCAGACTGATAGTGATAATCCAGCCCCGTCTCACCGACCGCCACCACACCTGGATGATCCAACTCATTGAGTAACCACTGCATGGTTGGCTCACTGCCACGACTTAAATCCAACGGATGCACACCAACCGAGCAATCCACATCCGCATAACGCCCAGCCAACTCACGCATAACAGGAGCATTTTCCACACTGATACCAATGCACAAGAAATGCCCAACGCCACGCTCGCGCGCCGCTTGCAGTGCAGAATCAAGGCAACCGTTATAAGCAGTTAAATCAAGACGATCAAGGTGACAATGTGAATCAATAAGCATAGGTACAGCCATCATTAGAAATAGATACAGTGGACAATATAACAAGCAACAACATTACATAGTGTGCGTTGGCCGCTCTGATTTAAGCGCACCAGTCAAATAGGTTTCAATTCTATTGCGGGCATGCACGCCGTCATCATTGAACTGCACGCCAACACCGGCGGCACGATTACCTTGTGCGCCGCGCGGTGTAATCCAAGCCACTTTGCCAGTCACCGGAATTTTATCAATGTCATCCATCAAGTTAAGCAGCATCGACACTTCATCACCCAGTTCATACTCTTTGCTAGTGGGAATAAAAAGACCACCGTTTTTTATAAACGGCATATAGGCTGCATACAACACAGACTTATCTTTAATAGTCAGCGTTAGGACACTGTGACTTTGCTCTTCATTTGCGGGTAAATTCATAGCACCTTCCTGAGAAGCGGATAAGCATTGAGCCACTGCACAACTGCAGCGCCAACTTCGAACAATAACTATAGTATACGCACAGATCAACGGCTTAGCGCGGTAGCAAGGCCTGCCAACGCACCAGCAGCCCTTCCAACAGCAAGTCAGCGCGCAGCGGTACTCGGCGCAACACCTTCTGACGATGCTCAAGCAACCAGTCTTGCGTTTGTAATAATGTCGCTAAGGGTGCACGCGGCGCCACATGCTTTAACACTACCGCCATATCTGGCAAACCCAGCGCGCTGTCATCTGTAGTGACCTTATAGCGCAGCATCAGTTGTGCCCACTGACAAAACCAATCAAACAGTAACTCAGGTGGCATTTTCGCCCAAGCTACCGCTAAATCACTTGGGCTGCTTTGCTGTTTAAATAACTGTTTAACACCGTTGACCACCTGTTCACGCACGGCCAAGACATCTGCACTCAGCAGCTTTTGTGCATTCAAAGGTGAGCCGGAGGCCAGCGCCAATACAGTCTGGCATTGCTCAGCTGTCAGTTCTCTGTGCTGTTGTTGCAGCCATTGCACACTTTGTTCGGGTGTCGGTAATGGACAGACTTGTAATACGCAGCGACTTTTTATCGTTGGCAGTAAAAAACTAAATTGATGGCTCACCAACAAAAACACGGTTGAACCAGCGGGTTCTTCCAAACTTTTTAATAAGGCGTTGGCCGAGCCTGTGGTCATAGCTTCAGCCGGCTCAACAATGACGACCTTGCGTCCGCCTTGCTGTGAGGTTTGTAAGATTTTCGCCACCAACTCACGCACGCTGGCAATTAAAATCCCTTTGCCCTCTTCTTCTGGCTCAAGACGCATCAAATCTGGGTGAGTGCCGGCAGCATATAACTTACAGGCTGAGCACTGACCGCAAGGTTGTTGATCGGCAGGCGCTTTACACAACAAAAACGCCGCAAAATGCTCAACTAAGGCACGTTTGCCACTGCCAGCTGGGCCATGTAATAAATAGGCGTGCGCCTGCTGACTGCGCCCGGCTAAGGATTGCCAGAGACTGTCCTGCCAGGGGTACACATGACTAGCCACGGGCACGACTCATAATCTCAACTAAATGCACATCCAAGCTTTTTTGCACCTCGGGCAGGGTTTGCTGAGCATTGACCATACGAAAACGCTCGGGGTCGTCCTGCGCGCGCTGCAAATAACTTTGGCGTACCGCCTCAAAGAAATTTTGTTGCTCAAGCTCAAAGCGATCCAGCTTGCCACGTGCCACAGCGCGCGCCATACCATCCGCGACAGGCAAGTCAAATAACAACGTCAGATCAGGACGCAAGTCACCTTGCACAAATTGCTCGAGTACCGCGATACGTGAACAATCCAAACCGCGACCACCGCCTTGATAGGCATAAGTGGCATCAGTAAAGCGATCACAAATCACAACTTTACCCTCAGCTAAAGCGGGTTTAATCACTTGCGCTAAATGCTGTGCACGCGCAGCAAACATCAATAACAACTCAGTATCAACTGACATTGGCTCATCATGCGGTGCGAGTAAAATCTCACGGATTTGCTCAGCCAGTGGCGTACCACCGGGCTCACGCGTTAGCATCACTTCAAGGCCTTGCGCTTGTAACTGCTCAGCTAAGTACGCGCGATTGGTGGTTTTACCTGCACCTTCAGGGCCTTCAAGGGTAATAAATAATCCACGCATCATAAAAAATCCTTATTGGGCCGCAGGCGCTGGACTGGAGCGGTAGTCGGCACGGCGTTTAATTTGGTATTCGCGCACCGCTTTATTGTGTTCAGCTAAGCTATTAGAAAACACATGACTACCATCGCCGCGCGCAACAAAGTATAGGCTTTTACCTGCTTTAGGATGTAAGGCAGCATAAATCGCTTCGCGTCCAACCATCGCAATGGGTGTCGGTGGTAAGCCTGAAATCACATAGGTGTTGTAGGGTGTGGGCTTACGTAAATCTGCTCGGGTAATTTTACCTGTATAGCTCTCACCCATACCGTAAATGACCGTAGGGTCGGTTTGCAGCAACATACCCATGGCTAAACGACGGATAAAAACCCCAGAAATTTCTTCACGCTCACGCGCGACGCCGGTTTCTTTTTCAATAATCGAAGCCATGATCAAGGCTTCGTCTGGACTGCGGTATGGTAAATTTTCCGCGCGCTGCTCCCACTCTTGCGCCAGTACTTTTTGTAAGCGCTGACTGGCTTGACGCAAAATATCTAGATCGGTTTGCCCACGAACAAAGTTATAAGTGTCAGGAAAGAATCGGCCTTCTGGATGCACGTTAGCTTGATCAAGCATGCGCATCAGTTCACTATCGCTCACCTCACCGAGGGTTTGCTGCAGCTTGTCTTGCTGCGCTAAAGCACTGCGCACTTGACGAAAGTTCCAGCCTTCAACCAAAGTCACGCGATGCTGTAAAACATCACCGCTGCGCCACTTTTCTAACAGTTGCGTTACATCCATACCCGGCAGCAACTGGTACTCACCGGTATGTAAGGGCTGTACCTGACCTTGTAAACGCCAGCTCAAACGCAACCAAAACGCACCCTGTAAAATACCCTGCTGCTCTAACTGCAACAGTAAGCCATTGGGCGTACTACCAGCTGGCGCACTGAGCACATACTCGTTATCAAGCTGTAAGGGCTGACTGAGCACTGCATTATGTTTCCACACTAGGGTAGCCACTGCTGCAATCACTAACAGGCAGCCTAATAAAAACATGATCGCTAATTTACGCAACACGGCTATTCATCCACTAAATCTTTAATAAGACACTGCAGTTTACGGGTCACAGCACCAATGGGCCAATGCTGGCCTGCATAAGCACGCACAGGCCAAATACCATACAAACTATTACAGGTGAACACTTCATCAGCGTGCTGCAATTGCTCAAGACTGATATCGCACTCCACCACTTCAATACCCGCCAGCGTAGCACGGGCTAACAGTTCAGCACGCATCACACCTGCAACACCAGCACGATCGAGTTTAGGGGTCAGTAACTGCTGCTGAGCAACAATAAAAACATTGCTAAACACACCATCAATCACACGTTCCTGCGCATCCAGCAACAAGCCTTCCGCATAGGTCGGATCATGCCACTCAGCCCGTGCCAACACTTGCTCTAAACGATTAAGATGCTTTAAGCCGGCCAATAAAGGCTGCTCAGAGAGACGTAATTGGCAGTTAAATAATTGTATTCCCTGCTGCGCATGGCTAGCAGGCCAACTCGGTAAAGCTGATGCTTGTAAAATACGTTGCGGTGCACAAGGCTCAGGCAGCGTATAACCACGCTGGCCCGCACCACGGGTGACAATCAGCTTGCAGACGCCATCACCTAACTGCTGCATATAAGCATGCAGTTCAGATGTTAATATCTGCAGATCGCACGGGATATATAATCGCTGACAGCCTTCTACTAAGCGCGCTAGATGGCGCTCAAGTAAAGCGGCTTGCCCATGACGCACTTTGATCGTTTCAAAGACACCATCACCATAGGCCAAACCACGGTCAGCTACCGCGATACCGTCTGCGGGCTGACCGTTAATCCAGGCTTGCACCTTTAGTTGTACCGGCGCAGTAACAGCGAGCCGTTGGTACCACCAAAACCAAAGGAGTTGGACAAGACCGCATCAATTTTCATTGATTGAGGCTGGTGTGGCACAAAGTTTAGATCACAACCTGCACCTGGTGTATCCAGGTTAATGGTCGGCGGAGCAACTTGATCACGCATCGCTAAAATACTGAAAATCGCTTCAACTGCGCCGGCCGCACCTAAGAGGTGTCCTGTCATTGATTTAGTTGAACTCACAGCAAGCGCTGACGCATGACTGCCAAACACGGTTTTTAGCGCATTGACTTCAGCCAAATCGCCGGCCGGTGTTGAGGTACCGTGCGCATTCACATACTGCACTTGATCTGCACGCATGCCCGCATCACGTAAAGCACTGGCCATACAACGTGCTGCACCATCACCTTGTTCAGGCGGCGAAGTCATATGATAAGCATCCGCGCCCATACCAAAGCCTGCTACTTCGGCATAAATCGTTGCGCCACGCGCTTTAGCATGCTCAAGCTCTTCAAGTACCAAAGCCCCAGCACCGTCTGATAAAACAAAACCATCACGATCAGCATCCCAAGGGCGACTGGCCGCTTGTGGATCATCATTGCGCGTGGAGAGTGCGCGCGATGCCGCAAAACCACCCAGACCCAAGCCGCAGGCCGCCATTTCAGCGCCACCCGCTAACATCACATCTGCTTCGCCATAGGCAATATTACGCGCAGCCATGCCGATGGAGTGTGTGCCAGTGGTACAAGCTGTGGCAATCGCATAGTTGGGGCCTTGTAGACCTAACTGAATCGACAACACACCCGAAATCATATTGATAATAGAGCCCGGGACAAAAAATGGTGAAATACGACGCGGACCTTGCTCAAGCAAAGTTTTACTGGTGTTTTCAATATTGGTTAAACCACCAATACCTGAACCCATCACTACACCAATACGCTCGCGGTTGGCATCCGTCACTTCAAGGCCAGAGTCTTGGATAGCTTGCAGACCGGCAGCCAGACCGTATTGAATAAACAAGTCTAAGCGGCGCGCATCTTTAGCCGGCATATACTGTTCAATATCAAAGTTTTTAATTGAGCCACCAAAACGCGTTGAAAAAGCTTCAACGTCCATGTGCTCAATCGCACTGATACCGCTTTTACCAGCTAGGACGCCTGACCAGCTTTGTGCGACATCAAGACCTAGCGGGGACAGCATACCCATCCCGGTAACTACGACACGTCTACGCGACATGGCGACAACCTCTTGTTAATGCAAAATGTACTGTACAAAAAAAAAGCCGCACACTCGTAACAAGTCGCGCGGCTTTCACTGTTGCAAAGAAACCGTTTACATTACTGCGCGTGAGCGTTGATGTAGTCGATTGCTTCTTGAACAGTAGTGATTTTCTCAGCTTTCTCATCTGGAATTTCAGTCTCGAACTCTTCTTCAAGAGCCATTACCAACTCAACTGTATCCAGTGAATCTGCGCCTAAATCGTCAACAAAAGATGCGCTGTTAGTCACGTCTTCTGCTTTAGCACCTAACTGCTCAGCAACGATTTTTTTAACGCGTTCTTCAATAGTGCTCATAACCTGTATAACTCCTAAATGGAAATCTGGGCAACCCAAGCTGCCGCTTTATATAAAAAAGGGTTTGCGCATTTTAAGCGAACTGCTTGCCCTTTGCGAACCACTTATTTGACCTAGCTGCGCACTATAACAAACACTGCGCATCCAGTTCTAATTCTACAAACTGCAATTATGACTCAAAACACTCAGCTTCGGTCACAATAACAGTCATTTTAACTCATATACATGCCGCCATTCACGGGAATAGTGGTTCCTGTGACGTAAGAAGCCTGCTCTGACGCCAAGAAAGTCACTACGTTAGCGATTTCTTCAGCTTGACCTAAACGTCCTAATGGAATCTGAGTCAGCAAAGCATCACGCTGCGCTTCAGGCAATTCACGGGTCATATCAGTATCAATAAAACCTGGTGCAACCGCATTAACTGTGATGGAGCGTGAGCCCACTTCACGCGCTAATGCACGGCCAAAACCTTCCAGACCGGCTTTTGCTGCGGCATAGTTTACTTGACCTGCGTTACCCATTGCACCCACTACTGAGCCAATACTGATAATACGGCCCCAGCGTGCTTTGGTCATACCGCGCAAAACAGCTTTCGACATGCGGTATAAACTGTGTAAATTCGTATCGATGACATCAAACCATTCGTCATCTTTCATGCGTAACATCAGGTTATCACGAGTAATACCCGCGTTATTGACCAGAATCAGCGGTGCACCAAATTCAGCTTGAATGCGCTCAAGTGTCGCAGCAACTGATGCCGCGTCACAGACGTTGAGCACCATGCCTACACCTTGAATACCTTTATCTTGCAACGCTTGAGTGATGCTTTGCGCACCTTTCTCAGAGGTTGCGGTACCAATTACAGTGGCACCTTGTGCACCCAACTGCAGGGCAATGGCTTGGCCAATACCACGGCTCGCGCCGGTCACCAATGCCACTTTACCTTGTAAGCTCATGTTCTTCTCCATCTTAAAGCTGTGCAGCAACAGCTGCTGCAAATGCTTCAGGGGTATCTAAATTATAGGTGTTTGCGCCTTTAATGCAGCGCTTGTTCAAACCGGATAAGACTTTGCCTGGACCGCACTCAACCACATCCGTTACACCTTGTGCAGCTAAACACACCATTGACTCAACCCAACGTACTGGACTGTACAGTTGCGCCAAAAGATTCTGCTCTAATACACTCAAATCAGTCACCACTTCAGCGCTCACGTTCTGCACTAAAGCAATCTTGGGCTGCTGCCACTCAATAGCGGCTAAGGACTGGGCAAATTGCTCAGCAGCAGGCTGCATTAAAGCGCAATGCGAAGGTACGCTAACCGGCAAGGCCAGTGCACGCTTAGCACCGCGTGCTTTACAAGCAACAATCGCACGCTCAACGGCAGCTGCCGCACCAGCAATTACGACTTGGCCAGGCGCATTAAAGTTCACTGCGCTCACCACTTCACCTTCAGCTGCTTCGGCACAGGCTGCCTGCACATCGGCATCATCCAAACCTAAAATAGCAGCCATACCACCCGTACCTGCAGGCACGGCTTCTTGCATCAACTGACCACGACGCTCAACTAAACGCACCGCATCAGCTAACGATAAGCTGCCTGCAGCCACTAAAGCTGAGTACTCACCTAAACTGTGCCCTGCAACGTATGCAGGCTGCGCAGCTGACTTGGCTTGCCACAGACGCCACAAAGCAATAGATGCTGTTAAAATAGCGGGCTGGGTTTTGTCGGTTTGATTCAAAACTTCAGCTGGGCCTTGCTGAGTTAACGCCCAGAGGTCATAACCTAAAGCAGCCGATGCTTCAGCAAAGGTATCCAGCACAATCGACTCTGCAGCACCAATGTCTGCCAGCATGCCAACGACTTGTGAGCCTTGGCCGGGGAATACAAACGCAAGAGAAGCCTTCATAACTATTATTACCTGTCATTCAACAAAGGAAGTTTGCACGCATAGAATGCGAATAACAAACCGACTATTGGATGATAAGCCTTATCCATCCGTCACACTTTACTTACATTTAGCCTGCAGTAAGCCGCATTTAAACACTATTGAGCGCTTGTAAGTGCTGCTGCAAGCGCTCAGACAAATCTTCTTGCACTGCCTTATAAGCCACAGTGATTGCGGCCTGGAAGGCTTGCTGCGAAGCATTGCCATGGCTTTTGACCACGACACCATCCACTCCTAGCAAACAAGCGCCATTATAACGCTCTGGCGCCAACTCTGAGCGCAGCACTCTTAATAAGGGAGCTGCAAGCCAAGCCAACAACCAAGCACGCGGACCACGCCCTAAGCGCTGTTTAATCCGCGCCGCAATCATGGTTGCTAAGCCTTCACTGGACTTAAGCAGCACATTACCGACAAAGCCATCACATACCACCACATCTGCATCACCACGAAAGACGCCATCGCCTTCCACATAGCCGATATAGTTAATATGAGGCATAACCTGCAACTGCGCAGCTGCCTGCTTCACCTGCTGATTACCTTTGATGGCTTCACGCCCAACATTCAATAAAGCAACGCGTGGATTAGCAACACCTTGAATCTGTACTGCAGCCGACCCCATTAGAGCAAACTGCACCAACTGCTGTGCACTCACATCAACATTAGCGCCCAAATCCAATAGATGCGTCTCACCATTTAAAGTAGGCAAGGCAGTCATAATGGCGGGCCGCTCGATATGCGGCAAAGGGTGTAAAATATGCTTGGCTAAAGCCATTAAGGCACCGGTATTACCGGCACTGACACAAGCTTGCACTTGCCGGTCACGCACCAACTGCAGAGCAACACGCATCGATGAGTCTGACTTCGTACGCAAAGCTTGCGCAGGTAAGTCGTCCATCGCGATACTTTCGCTGGCATGCTGAATACTGAGGCGGGAATAATCAACTTGAGAGCATTGAGCCAGAATAGACTCAATAATTGCGGAATCACCCACCAATACTAAGCGCAGGCGCGGGTGTTCTTCTAGACTTTTTACCGATGCACAAACAACAAGGCGGGGACCGAAGTCCCCGCCCATTGCATCAATCGCTATCGCTGAACCGGTCAAGGTTTACTCAGCAGAATCCTTCGCGATCACTTGACGACCACGGTATACACCTTCTGGTGATACGTGGTGACGCAAGCGTAGATCACCAGTGCTCTGCTCTACAGTCAAAGCGCTTGAGGTGAGTGCGTCGTGTGAACGGCGCATGTCACGTGCGGAACGGGATTTCTTGCTCTTCTGAACAGCCATAATTATAAACTCCTAAACGTTTGGGTCACGCTTTAATTGCGCCAATACACTGAATGGGTTGGACCTTGTAACCGCATTCTTGCTCGTCTCGGACTCGATGAGTCCAGCCGGTTGCTGGCATTCTTCAGGTGGATGCATTGGGACAATGGGCAAAGAGAGCAATAACTCATCTTCAATCAATGCCAATAAATCCAAAGGCTCTTCACCTACTTCAAGTACGTCATACCCTTGCGGGAAGTGCAGCTCTTCTGTGCCTGGTACTACTATGGCATACAGATACTCACCACTGACAGGTATGACCGCTTCATCCAAGCAACGCTGGCAGATCATCCTAACCTCCGATTCAAGCTTCAGTTGCATTACTGCTACTTTCTGCTCGTCGCGGCTAAACTCAAACGCTACCCGAACAAGTCCGGCAGTGTCTGTCAGCAATTCGCAGACCCTAGAAAAGTCCGACAGAGGCAGCTCACCGGTTAAGGTAATACCACGATCTGCAAGTTTTCGCGGATCAACGTGAGGAGGAATCGGTGCATTTATCATAGGCGCGATATTCTATGGATAGACTCAGCAACTGTCAAAGGATATTGTCCCTGACTTGATTCAATCTTGACCTTGACTGCAAAAGCTAGCCATCATTCACACACTCAACACAGCAAAGTAAATATTGTTTCTACGCTGATGTATTATATGCCAAACTCAATCTGTATAAAATATTAGTAAGGTCTTATGTCCACTCTGTTTTTTAGTCTGTTTGCTGCGGTATTTTACGGTGCTACCTGCTTATACCTTATAAGCTGCTTATGGCGCCGGGTACCTTTTAATAAAGCGCTGGTCACCAGTATCACCGCACTGGGCTTTGTTGCACAAGGTTTACAACTGTCTGCGCTATTGCTGTCAGAGCAAGGCTTACTGTTGAGCATGTTTAATGTCGCCAGCTTAATCACCTTCTCGATTACCGGCTGCGTATTGCTGTGCTTAACGCGCATCTCTGTACATATACTGTTATTACCTTTATTAAGCTTGAGCGCTACGACTGTGCTCTGCGCGCAGTTTATGCCGCAAGGTAACTTAGCCCCCATTAATGAAGCACCTGGCATTCTTGCGCATATTCTCTTGTCCATCCTGGCCTACAGCATGATTACCATTGCTGTATTTCAGTCGTTGATCTTACTGATTCAAGATCAGCAACTGCGCAAACGCCCCGTATCCAGTTTGATTAAGCACTTTCCACCACTGCAAAGCATGGAAAGCCTGCTGTTCGGTTTTTTATGGGCGGGCTGGTTGCTGCTGTCATTATCCTTGATGAGCGGCTGGTTGTTTTTAGACAACTTATTCGCCCAACACCTAGTGCACAAAACTATTTTGTCCTGCATTGCGTGGCTGGTATTTGCCATTCTACTCTGGGGCCGTCACCAACTCGGCTGGCGCGGACACAAAGCTATTCGCTGGACTGTTGCCGGCTTCCTCTTACTGATGCTGGCCTACTTTGGCAGTAAATTAGTCCGTGAATTTATCTTAGTTATTTGAGGCTTTTTGCTTGTGGACGATATGCACATCAGCTATCTG
>JAAZCO010000272.1 GCA_012513235.1 Gammaproteobacteria bacterium | reverse complement strand
TCTGCCACACCCAACTCATTGACACGGTTACGCACCGTGGTTAAGTTTTGCTTAATTGAGTACTCACGGATTTCAGCAATTTTCGTAGGCAGCAAGACCAAGCGCAGCACTGGCTTATCATTGCGCTCTGCGACAGTCATTTCAAAATCAGCAAAATCTTTGCGAATCAAAGTCCGCGCTTTACCTAAGGTTGCCGCATCGTCAAAGCCTAACTGGATACCGTTTTCAATACCTGGCAAGCTGCGATAACGCACACGCTCTTTACGTAAAATCGTTTTGATTTCGCTTTCATGCACCTTAATACGTGCTGAAATTGCTTTATCCATATCCACTTCTAGCAAGAAGTGCACACCACCAGAGAGGTCAAGACCCAGCTTCATAGGGCTTGCACCGAGACTACGCAGCCATTGTGGTGTAGTTGCGGCAAGGTTCAAGGCCACAACATATTCATCACCCAAAGCTTTGCGCACCACTTCTTTAGCTGGTAGTTGATCATCACGGCGTTCTAAACGTAATAAACCGCCACGTGTTTCTACTGCCGAACTTTTAACGTTGATTCCTACTGCTTGTAACGCAGTTGTTGCGCGATCAAGATCAGCCTGTTCAATCTGTAAGGCACTGCTAGCACCTGTTACTTGAATCGCCGGATCATCCGGAAACAGGTTAGGCGCAGAGTAAATAAAACTGATGGATAGAATCGCTACAATCAGCAGATACTTCCACAAAGGATACTTGTTGAGCATGACACCGCCCGCTTATGTGGCTGAACTACAACCAGCCAAAACTAATCGAATATAACGCAAATCGGGCAGTGCACCTCAAAGCGTGCTTATTCACACACTTTAGATACAACCGCCCGTTACAAAAAACACTTAAATAGCTTTTAAGGTGCCTTTTGGCAATGCTGCGATAACTGCGCTTTTTTGAATTTTCAGCTCAACTGTATCTGAAGCTTCAATCACTAAGAAATCGTCAGTCACTTTAGTCACTTTTCCAGCGATACCACCACTGGTTACGACTTCATCACCTTTTTGCAAACCACCCACTAAGTTACGATGTTCTTTGGCGCGCTTAGCTTGTGGGCGCCAGATCATCAGGTAAAAAATAACCAAAAAACCAGCCAATAAAATAAACTGCATATATTCGCCACCTGGAGGCGCGCCAGCCGCTGTATCAGCATAAGCTGCAGAAATAAAGAAACTCATAATCAACTCCTATTCAAAAAAGACATTAGTGCCCGTTAATCATTCATTGGCGGCGTAGGTAAACCACGACGCGCATAAAACCCATCAACAAAGTCGCTCAATGTACCTTGTTGGATAGCCTCTCGTAAACCCGCCATTAGGCGCTGATAATGTCGCAAATTATGTATTGTATTGAGCGTACCGCCTAACATCTCACGACACTTATCCAAATGATGCAAATAAGCGCGTGAAAAATTCTGGCAAGTATAGCAATCACAGGTCGAATCAAGCGGTGAATCATCATAACGATGCGTCGCATTACGGATCTTAAGCACACCCGTATCAGTGAACAAATGACCATTGCGCGCATTGCGCGTCGGCATCACACAGTCAAACATATCAATACCGCGACGCACACCTTCCACTAAATCTTCAGGCTTACCCACACCCATTAAATAGCGTGGCTTTTCTGGCGGCATATGCGGTGGCAAGAAATCTAAGATACGAATCATATCTTCTTTAGGCTCACCCACGGACAAGCCACCAATGGCTAAGCCATCAAAGCCGATTTCGCACAATCCTTCTAAGGAACGTAGACGCAAGTCTTCATGCATTCCACCCTGCACAATACCAAAGAGTGCTGAGGGATTATCACCGTGAGCGATTTTTGAGCGCTTAGCCCAGCGTAGTGATAACTCCATTGACTTTTCAGCCGTAGGCACATCAGCCGGATAAGGGGTGCACTCGTCAAAGATCATCACCACATCCGAGCCCAGTTCGCGCTGCACTTGCATGGATTCTTCTGGCCCCATAAAGACTTTGGCACCATCAACAGGCGAAGAGAAATACACCCCCTCTTCCTTAATTGTGCGCATAGCACCCAAGCTAAAGACTTGGAAACCACCCGAATCCGTCAGGATAGGACCCTTCCACTGCATAAAATTGTGTAAATCACCGTGCTCTTGCACAACTTTAGTGCCAGGACGTAACCACAAGTGAAAGGTGTTACCCAAAATCATCTGCGCGCCAATCGCTTCAATATCGCGCGGCAACATGCCTTTAACGGTACCGTAGGTACCCACCGGCATAAATGCTGGGGTCTCGACCACTCCGCGCGGAAAAGTTAAACGTCCACGGCGCGCACGACCATCGGTCGCTAATAAATCAAACTGCATAAAAGACATGCATCACTCCTTAGGACTGCGCGGTTGTGGATTGCGCGTAATAAACATGGCATCGCCATAACTGAAGAATCGGTACTTGTGCTCCACAGCACTGCGGTAAGCATCCATAATTTCTGGATAACCAGCAAAGGCTGCAACCAACATTAATAAAGTCGATTCCGACAAGTGAAAATTGGTGACCAAGGCATCCACTACATGAAAGGGGCGTCCTGGGTATAAAAAGATATCCGTTTCGCCGGCAAAGGCTTGAATCTCACCAGTGGCTTGGGCTGCACTTTCTAATGAGCGTACACTGGTAGTGCCCACAGCAATCACTCGACCACCGCGCGCTTTACAGGCTGCGACTGCGTCGACGACCTCTTGTGATACCTGCAACCACTCATGATGCATGATGTGATCTTCAAGCTTATCCACACGCACCGGCTGGAAGGTGCCAGCGCCCACATGCAAAGTTACAAAAGCTGTTTCTACACCAAGCTCTTGGATATTGGCCAGCATCTGATCATCAAAGTGCAGCCCCGCAGTCGGTGCAGCCACAGCACCAGCATGCTCAGCATACACAGTCTGATAGCGCTCACGGTCATCCAGTTCATCAGCGCGCTCCATATAAGGTGGCAATGGCATATGGCCAATGCGCTCGAGCAAAGGTAAAACCGGCTCAGAGAACTGCCATTCAAATAGACTGTCATGACGGGCTAGCAAGGTCGCTTGCGCCCCCTCATCCAGCTCAATCGTGCTGCCGATCTTAGGTGCTTTGCTGGCACGCACATGCGCCAACACGCGATCAGTGTCCAGCACGCGCTCAACCAGAACCTCAAGTTTGCCGCCGGTTAATTTTTTGGCAAACAAGCGCGCCGGA
>JAAZCO010000271.1 GCA_012513235.1 Gammaproteobacteria bacterium | reverse complement strand
GAATACATACAGCTTAGCCGCGCGGATGATGCTCGCTATGAATGGCTTGTAGGCGCGCTTTAGCCACATGGGTATAAATCTGTGTCGTGGATAAGTCACTGTGCCCGAGTAGCATCTGCACGACGCGTAAATCCGCACCATGGTTGAGCAAATGCGTAGCAAAAGCATGGCGCAAGGTGTGTGGCGACAGTGGCTTGCTGATACCCGCCTGCTTCGCATGGATTTTAATGCGATGCCAAAAAGTCTGGCGGGTCATTTGTTGGCCGCGTTGACTGGGAAATAGCACATCGGTTGAGGCTGCATTGAGCAACTCGCCGCGCCCTTCTTTGATATAAAGCACCAACCAATCTAATGCTGTTTCACCCAGCGGTACGAGGCGCTCTTTCGAGCCTTTACCCATCACCCGCACCACGCCTTGGCGCAGATTGAGCTGATCAAGGGTTAGGCTGATAAGCTCTGTGACCCGCAACCCGCAGGCATATAAAACTTCCAGCATGCAGCGATCACGCAGGCCCAACACTTCTTCAATATCCGGCGCAGCCAGTAAGGCTTCAACATCCGCTTCCGATAAAGTGTCTGGTAAAGAACGACCTATTTGCGGTAACTCGATTTGCAATGTTGGATTTTCGATAATCGAGCCTTCTTCCAGCAAATACTGATAAAAACCGCGCGCACCCGACAAAAACCGCGCACTCGAACGCGCTTTATAACCCGCCTCTAAGCGCCAACTTAAATATTCAAGCAAGGTCTCACGACGCACATCTTGCAGCGCTTGCCCACGCAACAATAGCCACTGAGCAAACTGCTCCAAATCACTGCGATAGGCCATGCGTGTGTTATCCGCCAAGCCACGCTGTAACCATGCGGCATCCAGAAATCGCGTTAACGCCGATAAATCGGGCTGGATATCAGTCGTCATTCAAATCACACCTTAGTTCTAAAATCACTATGACTGGAGTTTAAACCAAGCGAGCCATGCTACAGAAACTCAAACACTAGATATATTCGACAAGTACTTCGAGATAGCTGTGACAAGCGTAGCCATGGATGGCGCAGCGCCGGAGTTGAGCCCCGGACGGGCTCATCGACGGAAAAACAGCTGTCTCGAAGTACGCCATGCCAACTATTGAGCAAGCACTACGCTCTTAAAATCTCGAAGCAGCCTATGCGCGTGTCGTACCGCGCTAGTGGCGCTCTTCCCTCAAAGAGTCATCCTGACTCTAATTCGGGCGCTACGCCATCCCTGGCTACGCTTGCCGCGTCACTAGCGCGGTACTCATTGATCATTGATGTTGTTTGCAGGCCTCATATAAACATTCAGCGTGCCATAAACATAATTTCATATATCCCAGAAACAACAAAGCAGCCCGTAGGCTGCCTTGTTTTGAAACATTGGACGAATTAACGTGCCAATTTTTCTTTAATACGTGCTGCTTTACCAGACAGAGCACGTAAGTAGTACAGTTTCGCTTTACGAACATCACCACGACGCTTAACAGTAATGCTGTCAATCAGTGGGCTGTAAGTTTGGAACGTACGCTCAACGCCTACGCCGCTAGAAATTTTACGAACAGTGAAACCACTGTTGATACCACGGTTACGCTTAGCAATTACAACACCTTCGTAGGCCTGTAAACGCTGACGATCACCTTCACGTACTTTAACTTGGACAATAACAGTATCACCAGCAACAAACGCTGGGATCTCTTTAGTCATCTGTTCAGCTTCGATCTGCTGAATTAGTGCATTTTTCATTCTATGCTCCTGAAGGCAAACCCTTATGGCTCACCATCGATACGTTAATTAACTATCGTTCTGCCGACGAAAGTACTCGTCCAACAGCATTTTCTCTTCTCCAGAAAGCGAGCGGCTATCCAGAAGATCAGCGCGACGCTCTGCAGTACGCCCTAAGGCTTGTTGCAATCGCCAGCGCCGGATATGTTCATGGTTGCCACTAAGTAGCACCTGCGGAACATCTTTGCCTGCATACCTAACCGGTCGCGTGTAATGCGGGCAGTCAAGAAGGCCATCACTAAAGGAGTCTTCTTGTGCGGAATCTGCATGGTTTAATGCCCCAGGCAGCAACCGCGTTACAGCATCAATCAGCACCATGGCCGGTAGCTCGCCACCAGACAACACGTAATCACCGATTGACCACTCTTCATCAACGTAGGTTTCAATGAAACGCTCGTCAATGCCCTCATAGCGCCCTGCAATCAGAATTAAATTATCCTGCTTTGCCAGTTCGCTGACCGCGTCTTGTTTAAGCTGACGGCCTTGCGGCGACAGGTAAATAACCTTAGCCGGCCCTCCAATGGCGTGCTTAGCCGCAGCTAATGCATCCTCAAGAGGCTTGATCTTCATCACCATGCCTGGACCACCACCGAAAGGTCGGTCATCCACTGTTTGGTGTCGATCTTCAGTAAAGCTGCGGGGGTTCCAGCAATTAAGCTCGAGCAACCCTTGCGTTACTGCACGACTGGTAATGCCATACTCGGTAATCGCAGCAAACATCTCTGGAAAGAGACTGATAACTTCAACGCGCAAAGCATTTACTCATTAAAAATCCGCATCCCATTCGACATGCATCTCGCCTGCTGTCAAATCCACCGACTGCACACACTGCGCTGTATAAGGCAGTAAACGCTCCTGATCATCAATGCTGCCAGCACAAGGCTTAACAACGAAGACATCATTCGCGCCAGTCTCTAATAAATGGTCAACAATCCCAAACAACTGCTGGTCTTGATTGATCACCTTTAAACCTTCAAGTTGGTGCCAGTAAAACTCATCATCTGCTAACTCAGGTAATTCACTGCGCGGCACACAAATCTCATAACCGGTTAATGTCCGTGCAATTTCACGATCATCTAGGCCTTCGATTTTTGCTACCAGTGCTTTGCCTTGCGGACGACAGCTGGCCAACTTAACCTGCTTTAAAATCTGACCCAGACGTAAAGTCCACACCGGATAATCCAACAAGTTTTCAACTGATTCAGTAAAAGCATGCACCTTCACTTCACCACGTACACCATGCACTGCACCGATTTTGCCGAGAACGACAAGTTCATCTGCGGCTGGGGACGTTATACTCATAGCCAATTAAGCAGTTGCTTCAGTTGCAGTAGCAGCTTTCAACAGTTGCGCAACGCGCTCTGAAGGCTGTGCACCTTTGCTTAACCAGTAGTTAGCGCGCTCTTGGTTTACAGACAAACGTACTTCACCACCAGTAGCAACTGGGTTGAAGAAACCGATACGCTCTACGAAACGGCCATCACGTGCGTCGCGGCTGTTAGCCACTGTCAGATGGTAGAAAGGGCGCTTTTTAGAGCCACCACGAGCTAAACGAATAGTTACCATTAAAGTTTTTTCCTTTAAGAATTTTTACCAACAAAACGAACCCAGAACATGCAAGGCCCGAAAGGCCGCATATTCTAAGGTTTATCCCGCCCTTTGCATAGGGCTATTTTGCACTCCAGTGCTTCTTTACATCTTGGGCATCCCGCCTGCCCCAGGCATCATTCCACCAAGACCACGCATAATCTTACTCATGCCGCCCTTGGTAGTGAATTTCTTCATCATCTTTTGCATCTGTTTATGCTGTTTAATCAGACGACCCACATCCTGCACTTGCGTGCCTGAACCCATGGCAATACGGCGACGGCGCGAACCACTGATAATTTCCGGATCACGACGCTCAGCCGGAGTCATTGAATTAATGATCGACTCCATCTGCTTAAACTGTTTCTCTGCTGCGCCTTGGGCACCGCCCATTTGCGCTAAATTCATGCCGCCCATATTGGGCATTTTTTCTAACAGGCCACCCATGCCGCCCATTTTATTCATTTGCTGTAACTGATCACGGAAGTCTTCAAGGTCAAAACCCTTACCTTTTTTCAGCTTCTTAGTGAGCTTTTCAGCTTTGTCTTTATCAATGGTTTGTTCGGCTTGCTCAATTAAGCTCAGAACATCACCCATACCTAAAATGCGCGAAGCAATGCGGTCGGGGTGGAAAGGATCGAGGGCATCGGATTTTTCACCCATACCCAAGAACTTAATCGGCTTACCGGTAATGGCGCGCACAGATAAAGCCGCACCACCACGTGCATCACCGTCAACCTTGGTCAACACGACACCGGTTAACGGCAGCGCATCGTTAAAGGCTTTAGCGGTGTTGGCCGCATCCTGACCGGTCATGGCATCAACCACAAACAGCGTCTCAATCGGATTGATCGCCGCATGCAGCTCGGTGATTTCCGCCATCATCTCAGCATCAATTGCCAGACGACCGGCGGTATCCACCAGCACCACATCAATAAATTTCAGCTTGGCTTCTTTAATCGCAGCCGTGGCAATATCTTGTGGTTTCTGACTGATATCAGACGGGAAAAACACCACACCGACTTCATTGGCCAAGGTTTCCAGCTGTTTAATCGCCGCGGGACGATAGACGTCAGCCGAGACCACCATCACGCTTTTCTTTTTACGCTCTTTTAAGAAGCGCGCCAACTTGCCGACGGTGGTGGTTTTACCCGCACCTTGTAAGCCAGCCATTAAAATCACGGCAGGCGGTGCTGCATTCAGAGCGAGGTCTTCATTAGCCTCACCCATCAAGCTTTCTAATTCAGCCTGAACGATTTTAATAAAAGCTTGGCCAGGCGACAAACTGCGCGACACTTCCGTGCCCACCGCACGATCACGAATCGCATTGACGAAATCTTTGACCACCGACAAGGCCACATCAGCCTCAAGCAACGCCATGCGCACTTCACGTAAGGTGTCTTTGATATTGTCTTCGGTTAAACGCGCCTTACCAGTAACATGGCGTAGCGTTTGCGCGAGGCGATCGGATAAATTTTCAAACATACAAAGCCCTCAACATGGGTGCGACAACAGTGAGCCATATGCATTGAGCTCATTGATCAATACACTGTTGTACAGCGGTTGTTACTCGAATTGGCAGAGTATAACCGATCCTGTGCCTGCCGACAGCGCCCATGCACAGTTGCATTAAACTATTGCACTTATTAAGGATGTTTCCATGCCTGCGAATTCACCCCCCATAGTGCTGGCTTCCAGCTCCAGCTACCGCCGCGAACTGCTGACGCGCCTGCAATTACCCTTTAGCTGCCACAGCCCTGATATTGATGAAGCTGCGCTAGCAGGTGAAAGCCCAGAAGCATTGGTACAACGTTTAGCCATCAGCAAAGCTCGTAAATTAGCAGCGGACTATCCTCAGCATCTGATTATTGGTTCAGATCAAGTGGCAGTACTCGATGGGCAAATTATTGGTAAGCCTGGGGATGCAGCAGGTGCGCTGCGCCAACTCAGCGCTGCCAGCGGCCGCAGCGTGGTATTTCTCACGGGCCTTGCGCTGCTTGATACCCGCACACAGAGCGAGCAAGTCGATGTCGTGCCCTTTACTGTGCATTTTCGTCAGCTCAGTGCGGTACAAATCCAGCGTTATATTGAATTAGAACAACCCTTTGATTGTGCAGGCAGCTTTAAATCGGAAGGTTTAGGTGTGAGTTTGTTTCGTGCCACCGAGGGTGATGATGCGACAAGCTTGGTAGGACTACCGTTAATTCGTTTATGCGACATGCTGAATGCATGTGGAATTGCCGTACCTTAGATG
>JAAZCO010000270.1 GCA_012513235.1 Gammaproteobacteria bacterium | reverse complement strand
TGCGACACAAGCCTTGGGTCCGCGTGATCGTTTGGTGTTGGTGCAAGTGGGGCAAGAGCAGGTGTTGCTGGGTTTAACCCCTGGCACTATTACGCCTTTGCATGTCTTGCAAGAGCCGGTTGTGGTGACTGCGCCACAGTCGCCGGTATCCTCAGCGTTTGCCCAGCGCTTAGCCAGTGTTTTAGCCCCTTCAGGCAAGGACAAGTCATGATTGCTTTGATTGCGCGTTTAATGATGGCTGTGGGGTTGTTAGTCTGTGCAACAGGCGTGTTTGCTGCAGATGATCCGCTGGCCATTTCCGCGATTAAACTGACGACCGACGCCGCTGGCCAGCAAGAATATTCGGTTAATCTGCAGATCTTATTGATTATGACAGCGCTGGGTTTTATCCCGGCTTTTGTCATGCTGATGACCTGTTTTACCCGCATCATTATTGTGTTTTCTATTTTGCGCCAAGCGCTAGGTTTGCAGCAGACACCCTCCAATCAGATTTTGGTGGGCCTGACGATTTTCTTAACGCTGTTTATTATGGCGCCCGTCTTTGAGCGCATTAATGACGATGCTTTGCAGCCTTATTTAAAGGAGCAAATCAGCGTTGAGCAAGCTCTGAATGCCGCAGAGCAGCCCATCCGTAATTTTATGCTGGCGCAAACACGCGAGTCTGACTTGGAGCTGTTTGTACGTCTCTCGAAGCGTACGGATATTCTCTCTGCTGAAGAAACGCCCTTGGTTATTTTGATTCCAGCCTTTGTCACCTCAGAGTTAAAAACGGCGTTTCAAATTGGCTTTATGATTTTTATTCCCTTTTTGATTATTGACCTGGTGGTGGCCAGTATTTTAATGGCGATGGGTATGATGATGTTGTCACCGCTGATTATTTCTTTGCCCTTTAAAATCATGCTTTTTGTTTTGATTGATGGCTGGGCGTTGATTATCGGTACTTTAGCCAGCAGTTTCGGCACACTCTAAGGAGTAGCAGGATGACCCCAGAAGTTGCGGTGGATTTATTTCGTGAAGCGTTGTCGCTTACGGCTTTAGTGGTGGCGGCTATTATCGTACCCAGCTTGTTGGTGGGTTTATTGGTCGCTATGTTTCAAGCTGCCACGCAAATTAACGAACAAACATTAAGTTTTTTACCCCGGTTGATGGTCAGTTTCGCCACGTTAATTATCTTGGGGCCTTGGTTGTTTGAACGTTGGATGGATTTTACCACGCGCCTGATTCATAACATTCCTTTTGTGATTGGTTAGTTGCAGCGGCCATGCTAGAGCTCAGTAGCGCACAAATTGCGGGCTGGATTAGCAGTTTTTTATTGCCCCTGTTTCGCATTGCTGCGGTATTAATGGTGATGCCAATTATTGGTACCCAGTTGGTGCCACAGCGTGTGCGCTTATATATGGCATTAGCCATCACCTTATTACTGGTACCGGTGCTGCCGGATATGCCGCAGGTGGATGCGCTGAGCCTGCAAAGTATCTTACTGATTGCCGAGCAGATCTTAATTGGCGCGATGATGGGGTTTTCTCTGCAGCTGTTTTTCCATATTTTTGTCTTTGCTGGGCAGCTGATTTCCATGCAAATGGGTTTGGGTTTTGCGTCAATGATGGATCCGGCTACTGGGGTTTCAGTGCCGGTTTTAGGACAGTTTCTTTTGATGCTAGTCAGCTTATTGTTTTTAGCGATGAACGGCCATTTGGTGGTGTTTGATGTGCTGGCTGAGAGTTTTGTCACCTTGCCTGTGGGGCAGACGCTCAATGTGGATCACTTTGCTATAGTGGCGGGACGTTTGAGCTGGGTGATTGGTGCCGCTTTATTATTATCGCTCCCTGCGGTAAGTGCACTCTTGGTGATTAATATTGCCTTTGGGGTGATGACGCGTGCAGCCCCACAATTGAATATTTTCACTATTGGCTTTCCATTGACCTTAGTCATGGGACTGATTATTTTCTGGATTTCCACAGCGGATATTTTGGCGCAATACCATACTATCGCCAGTGATGCTTTGTTGATGTTACGCAGTCTAGTACAGGCGCAATAGGGGAACTTAGCATGGCTGAAAATGAAAACGGTGCGGAAAAAAGTGAAGACCCCACGGAGAAACGCAAACAAGACTCGCGTAAAAAAGGTGAGATTGCACGTTCTCGTGAGCTCAATACTTTAGCTGTGGTCTTGGCTGGTACCGGCGGTTTGCTCACCTTTGGTGGTGCGCTTGGGCAGCGTCTAATGCAGGTCATGGAAAAAAACTTTTCGTTTTCTCGTGAGTTTTTGCTCGATGAGCGTTATATGGCGATCAATCTGTTGCAGTCGGCGCAGATGGCCGGTGATGCGTTAATTCCTTTGTTTTTTGTCTTGTTGATGGCTGCCATTATCGGGCCGGTATCGCTGGGTGGCTGGCTGTTTTCTATGGAATCGCTCGCACCTAAGTTCAGCCGTATGAATCCATTGGCCGGCTTAAAACGAATGTTCTCCATGAAGGCGATTGTGGAGTTGCTGAAAGCGCTGGGTAAGTTTTTTATTGTCTTAGCTGTGGCCTTGGTGGTTCTGGCACGGGCGCGTAAAGATTTAATCGCTATTGCCAGTGAACCATTGGAAATGGCAATTTTGCACAGTATGCAAATTGTCGGTTGGAGTGCGCTGTGGCTGGCTTGTGGGCTGATTATTATTGCGGCAGTGGATGTGCCTTTTCAGCTGTGGGAGAGTAAAAATAAGCTGAAAATGACTAAGCAAGAAGTGCGTGATGAGTACAAAGATAGTGAAGGTAAGCCTGAGGTTAAAGGGCGCATTCGTCAGTTGCAGCGCGAAATGGCTGAGCGGCGCATGATGAGCTCGGTGCCTGAGGCTGATGTAATTATTACCAACCCAACGCACTTTGCTGTGGCATTAAAATACGATGCTGAGAATGGCCAAGCTCCTTTGTTATTAGCTAAAGGGGGAGATTATACGGCGTTGAAAATTCGAGAGATTGGTAACGAGCATCAGATTATTATTTTGGAATCACCGGCTTTAGCTCGTGCGGTGTATTACTCAACTGAGATTGACCAAGAAATTCCTGCTGGGCTGTATTTGGCTGTGGCGCAAGTGTTGGCCTATGTCTATCAGTTGCGCCAGTACCATGCCGGTAAAGCCAAGAAGCCTTCGATGCTCAAAGACCCTGAAATTCCAGCTGATTTGCGTCGGGATGAATAGCCCTAGCAGCATAGTGCTGTGCAGCAGTTTAGTTGATGTTTAGAGCAGCTTTGGCATGATAGGCAGCGCATCAAGAGCTGTGAGTGTGCCGTGCAGCTATTGGGTGTTAAGTGTGTTATGCATTGATATCACCTGTTTTATTATGTTAAGGACCCCCGTATGAAATTGTTAGTCGTTGAAGATGAAGCGTTGTTACGACACCACCTTTACACACGACTGGGGGAGCATGGCCATGTGGTGGATGCGGTGGCCGATGCTGAAGAAGCCTTGTACCGGGTCAATGAATACAATCATGATTTAGCCATTATTGATCTGGGATTGCCTGGCATGGGTGGTTTGGAGTTGATCCGAGAGCTGCGGACTTTGGGTAAGCAGTTTCCGATTTTAATTTTAACTGCGCGCGGTAATTGGCAAAATAAAGTTGAAGGCTTAGCCGCCGGCGCTGATGACTATGTGGTGAAGCCGTTTCAATTTGAAGAGCTTGAAGCGCGTTTGCATGCTTTACTGCGTCGCTCCTCGGGTTTTGTGCAGTCAACTATTGGTGCCGGTCCTTTGCTGCTGGATATCAATCGCAAGCAAGCAATTTTACATGATGAGGCGCTACCGTTAACCGCATATGAGTACCGTATCCTTGAGTATTTAATGCGCCACCATCAGCAAGTGGTATCGAAAGAGCGCTTGATTGAGCAACTCTACCCTGATGATGAAGAGCGTGACCCGAATGTGATTGAGGTGTTAGTGGGGCGTTTACGTCGCAAGCTGGAAGGAGGCTCGGGTTTTAAGCCTATAGAAACCGTGCGGGGGCAGGGTTACTTGTTCACTGAAGTCTGTCGTTAAGCGAGTGATGAGCTCTATGCATACGCGTCGTTATTTGCGCATTTCCTCGTTGCGCATGCGCCTGATGTTAGGTGCGGTGGTAACAGTATCTTTGTTTATGCTGGCTTTGTTTCCTGCTTTACAACAAGTCTTTACCGCTACGCTGGAAGAATCGATTGAGCAGCGTTTAGCTGCGGATGCCAGTGCATTGATTTCAGCGGCACGTATTACCCAAGGGCAGTTGCGCATGCCGGAAAAGTTGCCCGATGAAGAATTTGATATCTTACCCGCGCGTCAGTTGGGCTTTATTTATGATAATAAAGGCGGGTTACTGTGGCGTTCACGCAGTTCTGAAAACGTCACGATCAATTATCAGCCTAAGTATGATGGGCATGGGCATGATTTTTTACGCGCCAAAGATACCCAAGGCCGCGAGTTCTTTATTTATGATGTCGAGGTTGATTTGCTGCGCGGCCAAAGTGCTGATTTTAGTATTGTTACCATGCAGCCGGTCAGCGACTATCAGTCGATGTATGACAGCCTCAGGCAGCAATTGTATGTGTGGCTAGGTTTGGCTTTATTGTTGTTGCTGGGCTTTTTATGGCTGGGCTTGGGCTGGGGGATTCGCAGTTTACGCAGCCTCAGTGCCGAGTTGGATGATGTGGAAAATGGTAAGCGCGCCTCACTCAGTGATGAGCATCCACGAGAGTTACTGCGTTTAACCCGTTCATTAAACCGACTGCTAGACAGTGAGCGGCAGCAAAGTGAACGCTATCGTCACTCTTTAGATGACTTAGCCCATAGTTTGAAAACTCCACTGGCGGTGTTGCAGGGGGTGGGCGAGGTGTTGTCTGTACAGCCAGATAGTGCTGAGCAAGCGCATATTTTGCAAGGCCAAGTCAATCGTATGAGTCAGCAAATCAGCTATCAATTGCAGCGTGCCAGCCTGCGTAAAAGTGGCTTGTTGCGTTACAGTGTGAAGTTGCAACCGCTACTTGAAAGCCTCTTAGACGCCTTAGGTAAAGTGTACCGTGATAAACGGGTGCAGGTCAGCCAAGTCTTTGCCACTGAGCTTAGAGTGCCGGTGGAGAAGGGTGCGTTGCTGGAGTTGTTGGGCAACATCTTAGAAAATGCTTATCGTCTGTGCATCAGTGAAATACGCATCAGTGCTCATTTAACCACCAGTCATTGTGAGTTAATTGTGGAGGATGATGGCCCTGGTGTGCCTGCACATCAGCGCGAACGTATCCTCAAGCGTGGTGAGCGTTTAGATACTCAGTATCCGGGCCAAGGTATTGGTACTGCTGTCGTTAAAGATATTATTGACAGTTATGGCGGACAGTTGTTTGTCGAGGACTCAGTCTTAGGCGGCGCACAATTTAGAATTGTTTTCCCGCTCAATCAAATCGATACTTGAGTCTGCTGTGCGTTAGCGCTGCACCGTGGTCTGAGTGTAAGTCAGGGTGCTGCGACAACTCTTGCACAAATACTGCATGCCTTTATTGATGCGTGCATGGCGCTGTGCGCTGAGGGCAAAAGGCTCACGCGCTGAGCACTGGCAACGGTATAGATAATGGGTTTTGGCACTGCGCTGCACCGCATAGTTATGACAGCGCGTAGCGGGGAGTTGATACACCTGCTGCATGACAGCTTGCCACTCAGGGCCATGCGCACGAATCCTGTTGCCATACAGCTGGTAGGACACTAAGTGTGCAACCTCATGCGCTACGGTGTGCAGTAAAAAATGCTGACGATTTTCTTCATAGAGCACTTTATTAAAGCGCAAGCGATTCTCGCAAATATGCGCCACGCCAGCCTTTTGGCCGCGCAGTTTTAAACTGACTTCAGGGCGTTTAAAGGTGCAGGAAAAATAACGTTCTGCGCTTTGAAAGCAGGCTTCGACACGTTGTTTGAGTAGGACAGGCATAGTTGGCTATACAATATGAGGCTTAGAGTTGCAGGTTAGATGTGCTACACGGATTGCGCATCTTAGCAGACTCGCAATTGCCGCGCTCCATTGCAGAGCACGGCGGGTAGTAAACCGCTGATCCATTGCCGCAATAGATCAGCGCTGATTAAAGTTTAAACTTTAAATTGACCCAGTTGACGATTCAGTTCAGCCGCTAATTGGTTCAGTTGCTGACTGGATGCGGTGAGGTCGTGGGCCGCCTCATTGCTTGATTGCGATAAACTCGCAACTTGAGTGATGTTTTGGTTGATCTCTTCAGCAACATAAGACTGCTCCAAGGTAGCACTGGCAATCGAAGCATTCAGTTCGTTGAGCAACTGCAGGGCAGTACTGATACTGCTCAGGCTTTGGTGTGCTTGATGTGCCTGTTCAACTGTGGTTTGAGCATTGCTGCTGCTTTCGCCAATCACTTGCACCGCAGCTTGGGAATTATGCTGCAGGCTTTCAATCATTTTCTGCACTTCATCAGTGGATTGCTGTGTACGTTGCGCCAATAAACGCACTTCATCGGCAACGACGGCAAAACCACGGCCTTGTTCGCCAGCGCGGGCGGCTTCAATGGCTGCGTTAAGTGCTAGTAAATTAGTTTGCTCAGCAATAGAACGGATCACATCCAGCACGCGACCCACTTGGCTGCTTTCATCCGCTAAGGTTTGAATCACGCTAACAGCTTGCTCAATAGTAGAAGAGAGTAAGTCGGTTTGCTGCAGGCTGGTGTCAATATTAGCTTGACCAGCAGTGGCTTGTTGTGTGGCCTGTGATACCTCGCCAGAGGCTTGCTCAGCATGCTTGGCAACATCTTGCACAGCATAGGTGACCTCGTTAATAGCGGTGGCAATTTGCTCAGTTTGCTGTGCTTGTTCTTCATTGATATGCAGAGCTTGGGCAGCTTGTTCACCTAAGGCTTCTGAGGCAAGCTTCAGCGTAGCAGCGCTGCTGAGTAAATGACTGATAGTTGAGCGCAGTTTCAGGGTAAAGGTATTAAAGTGTTTGCCCAGTTGCGTCAGTTCGTCGTCACCTTGAATGCTCAATTCACGAGTGAGATCACCTTCACCACTGGCAATATTGTGCATAGCGCTGACAACGTTTTCTAGCGGTTGCACAATGCTGCGCATAATCAAAATAATAACGCCGGCCATAATCAGTAGCATCACTAAGCTGATTACACCGACTTTAATTGCAGTGGCACGAAATTCGCGATAAATATCATCCAAATATACACCTGAGCCTATCACCCAGTTCCATGGGCTAAAAAGCTGTACATAGGAGATTTTATCAACAGGTGCGTTGGCGCCCGGCATCGGCCAGCGGTAGCTGAAAAAGCCCGAACCTTGTTGTTTAGCGATACGGGCGAACTCATTGAAAATTTCTTTGCCGTCGGGGTCTTTATAATCGGCAAGGCTTTTACCATCGAGCGCGGGCGACATGGCATGCATAATCATATTCGGCGCTAGATCATTGATCCAAACGTAATCGTTACGGCCATAGCGTAGTTTGCTTAATGCATGTTTGGCTTGCTGCTGTGCTTGTTGCTGAGTCAGTTGTCCGCTTTCTTCAAGCGCGTGAAAATATTCAAGCGTGCCGAGTGTGCTTTCAACAATATGTTGAGTTTTCACTGCTTTGCCTGCATGCATTAGGTCGTAGGATTGCTTTAAGGCTAAGCCTGCAAAAATACCTAACATACCCACCGCGATCATAAAAATAAGCCACAGGCGTTTGCTGATAGATATTTGACGAAGAAAGTGCATAGGGAAACTCCTAAGAGAGCACGCTCGCACCGTGATGTGCGATAGTTATCGAGATGTTATAGGGATATAAAACTGTATCGACCTAGGACTGAAAAACTCCAGATTTAAGTTGCAACATCTTAAGTTGTGCCTCTAGGTGCTAGGTCAGTCGAGTCTTGATATTTTTTATTGTTATACGTGTAGCAATTAACGTGCGGTGATTCTATGACCTTTATAGCACTATAACTATTCGACTAAGCGCTTGTAGCTAAGGTCATGCGACGCTTATGCGTTTTTTGCCGTGAAAAATAGGCCCCAAGAAGGTAAGATGCCTCGCTTGATAAATGATACGAAATATAATGGGATTCTATGGACATTTGGTTAGCACTGCAGGCGTTTATTCTAGGTGTGGTTGAGGGACTCACAGAGTTTTTACCAGTGTCGAGTACTGGGCACCAAATTATTGTTGCGGATGCGATTGATTTTTCGGGGCAACGCGCTAAAGCCTTTAATATTATTATTCAGTTGGCGGCCATTTTAGCGGTGATGTGGGAATATCGTCGTAAAATCATTGAAGTGGTGGTGGGCTTACCTAAGGAAGCCAGCGCACAGCGTTTTACTGCGAATTTATTGGTGGCTTTTTTCCCTGCGGTGGTCTTGGGCCTAAGCTTTGCTGATCTCATTGAAAAATGGTTGTTCAATCCTATTACCGTGGCTGCTGCATTAGTAGTGGGTGGTGTTGTGATGCTGTGGGCGGAGAAACGCACGCACAAAATTGCCGCTGAAACCGTGGATGATATGAACTGGAAGCAAGCCCTGAAGATTGGTTGTGCGCAGTGTTTAGCCTTAGTGCCAGGAACTTCACGTTCAGCTTCTACCATTATTGGTGGCTTGTTTTTTGGTTTGTCACGTAAAGCTGCGACGGAGTTCTCGTTTTTTCTGGCGATGCCAACCATGGTCGGTGCAGCGGTGTATTCAGTCTATAAACACCGTGAGTTATTCGCCACGACCGATGATTTACCGGTGTTTGCCATTGGTTTTGTCACTTCGTTTATCTTCGCCATGTTAGCTGTGCGCGCGTTACTGAAGTTTATTGCTAATCACAGTTATGCGGTGTTTGCTTGGTATCGTATTGTGTTTGGCTTGCTGATTTTAGCGACTTGGCAGTTGGGCTTTATTGATTGGACCTCTGTGGGCGAATAAGCGCAGAGCAACTTCAGTTGAGTGCAACCTAAACTCATAACATGGGTCATATGTGCACGTTGTCTTATTCAGACGCATTGACTCATTGGCTGTGCTTGACAATAATCGTGTTTGAAACGTATGTTTTAAACCTTTAATCAGAGTGAATTCAGCATGGCCCAGTCAGATACTGTTGAACGGATTTTAGATGTTGCCGAGATTCTGTTTGCGGAAAAAGGCTTTGCAGAAACCTCGCTGCGCCTGATCACCAGCAAAGCTCAAGTTAATTTAGCTGCGGTGAACTATCACTTTGGCTCGAAAAAATCGTT
The DNA here is from genome assembly GCA_012513235.1 of Gammaproteobacteria bacterium. GTDB lineage: Bacteria > Pseudomonadota > Gammaproteobacteria > Pseudomonadales > Pseudomonadaceae > Denitrificimonas. Next base: position 872 of record JAAZCO010000270.1, on the reverse strand, counting down.
AATTCAGGCGGTGTTTGCGCGTTTTCTGGAGCCCTTGTGCACCAGTTTAGATGCAGAGCTTGAGCGCCGCTCCACAGCAGAGCAGCCGGCTTGGACGGTAGAGTCATTGTTAAATGTGCTGGTGGAGCAAACCTTAGCCGTGAAGCCACGCAGCGGGAATGACTTATCGATTTTTATGCGTTTACTGGGTTTGGCTTTTAGCCAAAGCCAAGGTCACTTGCGCCGTTACTTGAATGATATGTACGGTAATGTGTTTCACCGTTATATGTTATTGCTGCGTGAGGCTGCACCTGAAGTGCAACCCATTGAGCTGTTTTGGCGGGTGCACTTTATGATTGGTGCTGCTGCTTTTAGTATGTCGGGCATTAAAGCGCTGCGCGCGATGGCTGAGACGGAATATCAAGTGCATATGAACACCGAACAAGTGCTACGCTTGATGGTGCCTTTTTTAGCAGCGGGCTTGCGCTCAGAGAGCGTGATTGATGTGGTAGGCATGCAGCCGGTGAAAAAGAAAATATCTTAATTTTAAGCTTAGCGTGGTGACATCATGATCGATTATCTGCATGTGTCCATTGCAGACCAGCGTCTTTATGCTTTTTCTAAGCAGCAGTTACAGCAGTCTTATACTGTATCCACCGCCCTCAATGGTGCCGGTGAGCGCAATGGTTCAGGTTGTACGCCGCGTGGCCGTCACTATATTCGTGCAAAAATCGGTGCTGAGTTACCTGCCATGGCTGTATTAAGTGGACGGCGCTGGACGGGTGAAATTTGGACGCCACAACTGCAGCAGCAATACCCTGAGCGCGACTGGATTTTAAGCCGTATTTTATGGCTCAGTGGCTGTGAAATACCGCGCAACCGTTTAGGTAATA
>JAAZCO010000269.1 GCA_012513235.1 Gammaproteobacteria bacterium | reverse complement strand
TTGGCTTGTGCGCAAGAATTTACCGCACGTGGTTATACCGTGCATTGGCTGGGTGCGGGTCGTGGCATTGAGAATGAACTGGTGCCCGCCGCTGGTTATACCTTGCATACCTTAAAGATCAGCGGTTTGCGCGGTAAAGGTGTGGGTTCATTATTGGCTGCACCTTTTAAGTTGTTGGGTGCTTTATGGCAGGCTAAACGTCTAATGCGCGAGCTTAAACCTGTGTGCGTTTTGGGTTTGGGTGGCTATGTGACGGGTCCGGGCGGTCTGGCGGCGAAGTTGTCTTCGGTGCCATTGATTATCCATGAGCAAAATGCTGTCGCTGGTACGGCCAATCGTGTCTTAGCAACCTTTGCAACGCGTATTTGCGAAGCCTTTCCAAACACCTTTAAGAAGCGTAAAAACTGCATCACTACAGGTAATCCTGTGCGTGAGGCATTGTTTCTTGAGACACCGCGCAAGAATTTAGCACCACGAGCGGTTAACTTATTAGTGCTCGGTGGCAGTCTAGGTGCCGAACCGCTGAATAAACTGCTGCCTGCCGCCTTAGCGCAAGTGCCAGCTGAGTTGCGACCGCAGGTGCAGCATCAAGCGGGGCGTAATAATGATGAGGTGACTCGCGAACGCTACCAAGTGGCTGGGGTTGAGGCACAAGTTGTACCTTTTATTAGTGATATGGCCAACGCTTATGCGTGGGCCGATTTAGTGATTTGCCGCGCGGGTGCTTTAACCGTTAGCGAATTGGCTGCAGCAGGCTTGGCTTCATTTTTAGTGCCGCTGCCGCATGCCATCGACGACCACCAAACGCGTAATGCCGAATTTTTGGCTCAGCAAGGCGCCGCTGTCTTGCTGCCACAACATGCTACTGATGCAGCTCGTTTAGCTGCACAGTTAATTGAGGTACTGATGGACAAGAAACGCATTAAAACCATGGGGGAACAAGCGCGTTTATTAGCGCAGCCCGATGCTACGCAGCATGTAGTTGCTGTGTGTTTGGAGGTGGCGCATGGTTGATTTATTGCAGCCAACAACAGCTGAAATGCGTCGTATGCGCCGTATTCGTCGCATTCACTTTATTGGCATTGGCGGCACCGGTATGTGCGGTATTGCTGAGGTACTGCGTAACTTAGGTTATGAAGTCTCAGGCTCGGACTTAAAGCCTTCAACAGTGACTGAACGCTTACAAAGCCTCGGTGTGCAGGTGGTGTTTGGTCACCATGCCGAAAACGTTGAGCATGCGGATGTATTGGTGGTCTCCAGCGCTATTAATCCATCGAACCCAGAAGTGGCTCGTGGGCTTGAGCGTCGCATCCCAGTGGTGCCGCGTGCGGAAATGCTGGCTGAGTTGATGCGCTACCGTCACGGTATTGCAGTGGCGGGTACCCATGGTAAAACCACGACCACCAGCCTGTTAGCTTCAGTCTTTGCAGCTGCAGATTTAGATCCGACCTTCGTGATTGGTGGTCGTCTTAATGCTGCCGGTAGTAATGCGCAGTTGGGTGCCGGTTGCTATTTGATCGCAGAAGCTGATGAGAGTGATGCGAGCTTTTTGCACTTGCAGCCGATGGTCTCAGTGGTAACTAATATTGATGCTGACCATATGAGCACCTATGGTGGCGATTTTAATAAGCTGAAAAAGACCTTTGTCGATTTTTTACATAACCTGCCGTTTTATGGTTTGGCTGTGTTGTGTGTTGACGATCCATCAGTGCGCGAGATTGCTAAGCAGGTCAAACGTCCAACCCTGACCTATGGCTTCTCCGACGACGCTGATTTGCGTGCCATTGATGTGTCGCAAGAAGGTATGCGTACTTCCTTCACTGTATTGCGCAAAGGCCGCGAGCCATTACCTGTGTCGGTGAATATGCCGGGCAAACATAACGTGCTCAACGCTTTGGCAACCATTGCTATTGCTACTGATGAAGGCATTGCTGATAGCGCTATTATTGCTGGCTTGTCTGGCTTTGAAGGTGTGGGTCGACGCTTTCAGATGTATGGCGAGTTGCCTGTT
>JAAZCO010000268.1 GCA_012513235.1 Gammaproteobacteria bacterium | reverse complement strand
CGCGTTTGATTGCCCTGCACATGCTGCATTACTGAAGCAAATAAAGGCGCTTCAACTTCGCTCAGTACCAAGTTATAGACATCGTTGACGTGCGCACCATCTAAGTGGGCAAAGTACTCTTGCAACGTTTTTTCAACACATGAACGTAATGTCAGGTGTTCATTGTTGCTGATGGTCATAAGCGGCATAGTAGTTTTTGTCACGACAGATATCTCATAACGGAACGTTTTATCATTGGAATCATGCAGCGTCTGTTAAGCCTAGAATGCGCAGTTGCTCAAAGAACACTTGAATCTGGTGTTTTTGTGCGGTTTCGCAATCCAGCTGATTAAACGTTGTACGAAATTGTTGTGCCCCTGGCAGTGATGCTAAGTACCAGTGCGTGTGTTTGCGAGCAATCCGCACGCCCATCGGCTGACCATAAAATGCATGCAATAGCTCAAGATGCTCGAGCAAAATTGACTCTAATGCGTTTAAACTGATGGCCGGCAGTAATTGACCCGTTGCGAGGAAATGATTGATTTCCTGAAAGATCCACGGCCGTCCTTGTGCTGCACGACCAATCAATAAGCCGTCTGCGCCCGTGTGTTGCAGGACCTGTTGGGCCTTGAGTGGGCTGTCAATATCGCCATTAGCGAAGACTGGAATTGATATGGCTTGCTTAATAAGCGCAATAGTATCGTATTCGGCGTCACCATTGTAGCGATCTGCACGTGTGCGGCCATGTACCGCAAGGGCATTGATACCTTCTTGCTCGGCAATTCTGGCAATGGCCACACCGTTTTTGTTGTCTTGATCCCAGCCTGTACGGATTTTTAAGGTGACCGGAACTTCAACTGCAGCGCGCACCGCCTGCAGAATCTGCGTGACGAGCGGCTCATCTTTGAGCAATGCGGAACCAGCGGCTTTATTGCAGACTTTTTTCGCTGGGCAACCCATATTGATATCAATAATATGTGCGCCAAGTTCCACGCATTGTTGCGCGGCATGGGCCAACATCGCTGGGTCAGCTCCGGCTATTTGCATCGAGCGCGGCTCAGGATCGCTGTCGGTTAATAAGCGCAAACTGGATTTGCGACTGCTCCATAGACTGGTGTCGCTGGTGAGCATTTCCGATACGGTTAAACCGGCACCAAAACGCGCACATAACTGGCGTTGTGGACGGTCAGTGACGCCCGCCATTGGCGCGAGAATCAGGTTGTTAGCTAATGTGTAGGAACCAATACGCACCATCGACATGGACTGTCCAGCCTGAACGCCAGGTAAAAAAGAAATAAAAATTAGACTGCCTATGATACCCGCTCTGACCGTATGGATAAAGCGCCAAGCAGACTGTTGTGATAAAAGGTCAGTGTGTTAGCTTAGAAATTTGCTCATCGCAATAGCGGGCCTGTGATCACCCTGTCAAGGTTTGGTTTACGCTTATCGCTAGAGTAACTTCCATAACTCATCAAAGTTTTCTGCATGAGCAGCAGCAGTGCCACTCGCGGGTGTTTCTAATGGACTGGACTGTATTGCTGCAGTAACAACGCTGTATTCAAACTGACTAAAACTACCGGTGTGCATAGAACGCTTGGTTAATGTGGCCGTGAGCTCACTACCTTGTTGATTGATCGCCACTTTATGCCCTTCTTGGAAAGGAATACGTGGTGCAATCACACTGGCGGGGCGTGATAGAGCTGGTATTTCTGGTACCAGTAAAGCACGTAAAAAAAGACTGGATTTATCGCTGCTGCGCAATAACTTTAAGCCGCAGGGTTTAGCGTTAGGGGCAATCAGTTCAATACCCATTTGTGTGCTATCAGTACCAGTCTGACGAATCCAGCGAATCACTGCCGTTGACCAGGGCTTATCATCGTCTTCACGTAGCGCAATGATTTCACCTGATTGTAGTAACGGTGCAGGTGTGTCCTGCCAGGCTAAGCAATAACCGCCAGGGCTGTGGTTTACAATAGCTAAGTTATACGAAGGGTATAGCACACCTTTGGGCTGAGTCGGTGCTTGGTCCGTGCTGTACTCCAGCAGGCCTACATCCAGTGGATTAAGTTCTGTGCTGCTGTTGCCCATGACCTCAGCCCACACATCAGCTGGGCCATTATCAACACTAAATTGCGCGTATGCGACTTGCTTCAGATTGAGTGTAGACTCAAAGGGTACTTGATCCGATAGGTAGTAATGCACAGCACTCATACCAATACAGGTTTGCATTATGCCTTTGCTTTGGATGCGCTGAAAGTCACGTTTAGCAATATTGCCCCAGGCGCTGCACAGTTGTGCCAATAAAGTGCCAGACATATCTTTTGGCACAACAATACGAGCTTTGCTGCTTTTAGTTGCGTCGGCTTGTTGATAGTCAATCAGCGCCTGCGCCAACTCATGGGTATTGAAACCGATACGAGTCTGTACATGATCTTGTTCAATCAGTTCTTTATAGCGTGGTGGCGCGTCGCTGTTGAGGTCAATCACAAATAAGCTGCTATCAAGGCTGGCGTTTTGTAGCGTGGATAAATGACTCCAGCTCGGTAAGGTACGCGCTAAAATAGCAATATCACTTTGGCGCATTTGGTTAATACGCGAGCAGCTGAGTAATAAAGCGCAGCTGTAAGTAGCTTCCACACTTTGCTCGCTGACTTGCGCTAGGGCGCTGTCGCGGATCGCTAAAGAATGCAAACTTTGCTTGCGCGCCAACCAATACACTTGATGCAGTTCGAGCCAAAACAAAGCAGGCGCTGCGCAGTACAGTTGATAGGTGCGCACCAATGATACAAACATACTGTGCGCCGTACGCTGTAAGGCCAGCGCTAAAATAGGCGTACGCTCTTGCATGCTGTCAGCAATAACAAGTTTATAACCCACAGTTAATAGGTTTTGTAAGGCTTGGCATAAGTTCGCCACTTTTTGTGGGCGCTCATCGAGCATCACTGAGTTGTTGAGAAAGTGTTTCTCTAACTGTGAGTTAATAAATAACACTTCAGGGCGCAGCGCTTCCAGCAGCTGTACGCGTATTTCAGCTGTGGTTTTGAAATTATTGAGTTCTTGCAGTGCTTGATAAAGTAAGCGAGCAGTCTCACCAATATTAGCTTTGGGAAGGTCTTGGATCCATATTTTTAAGTCACGCATATTCGGCTTACAGAACGCCAAACGTGTTTGTACTGGAGTGGGTACTTGTAAACGTAAACTTGGATTTTGTGTATCCATTCAACATTCCAACTTAAAATATTGTAGGTGGCTGACACAATAGTCAGTCACCCTATGGTGTGCGCATATCGGTCGTTGATTGTACATTTTTATTGCTGAATTTCTACTGCAAGACGCTGACCTACTTGCACGGGGCTGCCAGCCTGCAGGCTTTCTTCCCAAGCCACATGCTCAGGACCAAAGAGGACTATGGCCGTTGAGCCGAGCTTAAATAGGCCCATTTGCGCACCTTTTTCTAAGGTGATGGGTTGGCGTGCAGCTTGGCTATAGTCATAGCTGCGTAAAGCACGCATGGGGGGTGTAATCAATCCTGCCCAAACGGTTTCAATACTGGCTACTACCATCGCCCCGACTAGCACAACAGCCATGGGGCCGTGTTCTGTATCAAATATGCAAGCGACACGCTCGTTACGCGCGAACAGCTCAGGCACATTGCCTGCGGTGGTTTGATTGACTGAAAATAAGCGCCCTGGAATATAAACCATTTCACGCAAAATGCCGGTTAAGGGCATGTGTACGCGGTGATAATCCTTGGGTGATAAATAAACTGTCGAGAACTGACCACCCATAAAAGGAGCGGCACGCTCGGCATCACCACCGAGCAGCTCAAGTAAACTAAAGCTGTGGCCTTTGGCTTGAAAAATACGGCCGTGCTCAATGCTACCTTGTTGGCTAATAGCACCATCAGCTGGGCTCAAGACGGCGTGTTCAGCATCGTCAAAGGTACGTGCATCGGCTTTGAGTTCGCGGGTGAAAAAATCATTAAAATGTTTGTAAGCACTCGGGTCTTCAAGTAGCGCTTCGCTCATATTGACTTGGTAGCGTTTAATAAACCAAGCAATAAGACGGTTTTTAAACCAAGGCGTTTCACATTCTGCAAAACGGCCGATCAGGCGTGACAGCGTATGGTGAGGCAAAATGTACTGCATAAAAATAAATAGACGCTGCTTGATATCCATGTACTGGGCCCTTTGGCTAAAATTATTGAAGTTATAACGCTGCTGAGCATGCAGATAAAAATACTATGCTCAGCACTCAGTTGCTTGGCTTGCTTGGCAAATAAACTGCTAATCAGCTGTCGGCACTGTTCTAACCGGCCTATGTTAACGCTTGCGCGAGCTAAAGAGTACCAGTGCGCGCTCAATGTGCTCGAGTGTTTTGTGAAAAGCTTGCAAGGTGATTGGGTGCAGCGCGGCTGTTGCTTGGTCTGCAGCGATCAACATCACTTGGCGCTGGCCGTTGGATAATGAGGCTAGCGCCCAGTGTGTGCGCTTAAATACAGCAGCAAATTCAGCTGGTAAGTGCGGCAGCACCTCACTGGCATTGTTCTTGGTGATCAGCAGGCAGCTGGATTGATTGAGCAGTGCATGCGTATGTAAATTGTCAGCAATGTAAAATTGCCGCGGGAGTTGCTCAGCTGTTAAGCCGTAGAGGTGGCTGACTTGCAGTTGCTTGCCCTTGGGATCAAGTAACACAATACAGATTCTGCGCAGACCGCACGCTTGTAAGGCTAAGCTGATGCGCTCGGTCAGTTGCACCGGGTTGCTAAAAGGTGAGGGCGAACGCAACAGCTCGGTGCAGTGCAGACGCCATTGCGCTAAGTCATCGCTATTGGGCGGAGCAAGTTGCACCTGCTCGGTGAGCTGACGTAAACGCAGAGTCTCCCAAGGCCAAAGTAGCGCTTGGGCCGGCTGCCACAGGTCGGTCGTGTGTTGTTGGCGCGCATGTTCAACGGCCAGTTGGTGAGTCGTTTGTTGTACTGCAGCAAGATCTTGTTTGAGATATAAACTGATCAAACGCTGCCAGCGCACACATTGTTCATTGCCCCAAGAGTTGTGTGCGGCCATCACTAAGCCGCAGGCAAAGACTAAGGTGTTGGCTGGGCGGTTAAACCAGTTATTGAGCGTTGGCAAAGCATCGAGCTTTTGTTGCTGTAATAGGGGTTGCTCAGTATGGCGGGCAATGGAAAGTACTTGTGCCAGCACATGCGGATTGTCATTGAGTAAGCGATAACCCTCAATAATCCAGTAGGGCAATTGCCAGTGCTCAGCCAAACCTAAGCACAGCTCAGTTAATGGCATGCCCAGCAACTCTTGTTCTACTTTTACAGCGGGTTCGTTGTTGCCTAAAACCCGCCGCTCCCACTCAGTGAAAAACTCAGGATGGCGAGTCAGTAGTGGCCAACTGGGTGATAGAAACAACAAGCTACCCCAGTGGATTTCTTGCCATAAGCGCGCCATACGCGTGCTAAATAAGCCGTTGGCTTGCACATTAAGGTGACGACCAATCATCCATACTTGGCGTAAGGCAAACGGAATATCAGCCTCTTTGTCATCGATCAAACTGTGCAGTAACGCACCGCAGCGGGCTAAACCTAAACGCGATAAAGCGTTTTCTAGGGTTTGCACCGGCTCCGCTTGCGCGCTGCTGTTGCG
>JAAZCO010000267.1 GCA_012513235.1 Gammaproteobacteria bacterium | reverse complement strand
GTAAACTCGGCCATCGAGCGGCGTTCAACGCCCTCAAGGCTTAAATCAACAGGCTGGGTCATGCGTGGCCTCTATCAAATCGGTTGGCAGTCGAAACACAATCAATCAGGTGTAATAGGTGCATTAAACTTGCACCTCGGCTAAATCACCCTTGCTTTCCAACCAGGCTTTACGATCGCTGGCACGTTTCTTCGCCAACAGCATATCCATCATCTCGACGGTGCCGCTGTAGTCATCCAGCGTCAGTTGCACTAAGCGGCGCGTATTGGGATCCATGGTGGTTTCGCGTAATTGTGGCGGGTTCATTTCACCTAGACCTTTAAAGCGTGTGACCTGTGGTTTGCCACGTTTTTTCTCGGTTTGGATACGATGCATAATACTGTCCAGCTCATCGTCATCTAACGCGTAATGCACTTCTTTACCGATATCAACACGATAGAGCGGAGGCATCGCCACATAGATATGCCCCGCCTGCACCAACGGCTTAAAGTGTCGCATAAATAACGCGCAGAGCAGCGTGGCAATATGCAGACCATCAGAGTCCGCATCCGCAAGAATACAAATCTTGCCGTAACGCAGCTGACTGATGTCTTCAGAGCCGGGATCAACACCCATCGCTACAGCGATATCGTGTACTTCTTGCGAACCGAGCACGACACTGCCATCCACTTCCCAAGTGTTTAGAATCTTCCCGCGCAGCGGCATAATGGCTTGGAATTCTTTATCCCGTGCTTGCTTGGCACTACCACCGGCTGAGTCCCCTTCCACCAAAAACAGCTCACCGCGCATCGGATCTTGTCCGGCACAGTCCGCTAACTTACCCGGTAAAGCTGGACCTTGAGTAATACGCTTACGCTCAACCTTACGACCCGCTTTAAGGCGACGGCCAGCATGGCTGATGGCCAATTCGGCTAACTGTAAGCCCAGCTCGGAGTTGGCGTTGAGCCACAAACTAAAAGCATCTTTCACCACGCCAGCAACAAAACCTGCTGCGGTACGTGAGGATAAACGTTCTTTGGTTTGTCCAGAAAACTGCGGCTCTTGCATCTTCATCGACAGCACAAAGCTGATGCGCTCCCAGATATCATCCGGCGCCAGCTTGACGCCACGCGGTAGCAAGTTACGGAACTCACAGAACTCACGCAGTGCATCCAATAAGCCTTGGCGGAAACCGTTAACGTGAGTACCGCCTTGCGCGGTGGGAATCAAGTTGACGTAACTTTCTTGCACCAACTCGCCACCTTCTGGCAACCACAATACCGCCCACTCAACCCGCTCAGTCTCAGCGGCAAACTGCCCACAAAACGGCTCTTCAGGCAGGCTGATAAACTCGGCTACCGTATCGGTTAAGTACGAACGCAGGCCATCTTCATAAAACCAAGTAATCTGCTCTTTGGTGTTTTTATCTTCAAACTTAACCGTTAAGCCCGGGCACAGTACCGCCTTGGCTTTTAAAATATGCTTGAGACGGCTGATGGAAAACTTGCCGGTATCAAAATACTTGGCATCGGGCCAAAAGCGAATACTGGTGCCGGTGTTGCGGCGACCTACAGTGCCAATCACCTCTAAATCCGTGGCTTTAAAGCCGTCACGGAAGGTCATCTGGTATTCTTCGCCATCACGGCGCACGCGCACTTCGAGCAAGGTTGATAGAGCGTTTACTACGGAAATACCCACACCGTGCAAACCACCAGAAAACTCATAGTTTTTACTGGAGAATTTACCACCGGCGTGCAGGCGGGTAAAAATCAGCTCAACGCCAGGAATGCCTTCTTCAGGGTGAATATCCACTGGCATACCACGCCCATCATCCACTACTTCAAGGGATTGGTCGGTGTGTAAAATCACCTGTAAATTGCGCGCATGGCCAGCTAGAGCTTCATCCACACTGTTATCAATTACTTCTTGGGCAAGGTGATTGGGGCGTGTTGTATCGGTGTACATACCGGGGCGTTTGCGCACCGGATCTAATCCAGATAAAACCTCAATGGCATCAGCGGTATAGGTCGAATTCGTCATGGATAATATGGTTACTCAAAAGCAGAAAGATCGAGTGTGTGCAAAACTGCAGGCGCAACGCCGACAAAATCAAGAAATGTAGGTAAATGCTCAGCAAAACGCTGAAAGCTGTGATCACCGCCCTGTTGAATATGGACAGCGCAGCCAGAATAGTACTGTTCAGCTAAACAGTAGTTTAACGTTTCATCGCCAGTTTGCAACCACACACTAAAACGCTCGGCATCCTGTGGTGGCGCAACTTCAAGTGCAGCTAAGGCGTGTAAATGCGTGTCAGTCAGCAACCAACGCTCACCAGTGTAGAAGTTTTCTTGCTCGGCGCTGAAGTCATCAAATAAAAGATGGGGACGCACCGCTGGATTAATCAACAGCGCTTTTAAATGATACTGCTGGGCCAAATAGGTTGCGTAATAACCACCCAGCGAGCTGCCCACCAACACCGGCTGCTCCAGTTGCTCAATCGCCTCTTGCAATTGTTTAATCGCGCGCTCTGGATCATGGTGTAGCTCTGGGATTAACAATTGCTCTGCAGACAAGCCTAACTGCAACCAGGCCTGACGAAACTGCTGCGCTTTAAATGACGCAGGCGCGCTATTAAAACCGTGAATATAAACAACACTGGGACTCTTATACATAGATCACTACACAGCTAAGACAGAGGCCTAGAATACCACCATGCTGCAATGGCTGCGCAGTCGATCCACGCTGACACACAACAGCGGATCGCTGCACCCACATTGGCTTTAATAACCGCCGCTGTTGATATCCAAAGCAAACTTAACGCCCTGCACCCGTGATACGCCGGTTTCCAATTGCCCATCAGCGTATAAACGCAACCAGCGATAACCTGGGGCTTTTTCTTCGACGGCAAAGTCAGCGCTCCGCGGGGTAAATTGAATGCACGTTGAGGGTGTGGCCAGCCAACGAATGCCAGCGGCCTGCTGATCAAACTCTTGATGCACATGCCCCCACAACACTGCTTTGACTTGAGGGTAACGCGCCAGCACAGCATGCAATGCTTCAGGGTGATGCAAGCCAATGTTATCAATCCAAGCGCTACCCACAGGAATGGGATGATGATGCAAAGCCACCAGCACATAACGTTCACCTGCGCTACTTAACGCCTGCTCTAAAATCTGTAACTGCGCTGGCGTTAATTCACCATGCACTTTGCCGGCGACAGACGAGTCGAGCATGACAATACGCCATGCCCCAACATCATAGACCGGCTCAAGATAATCAGTATTAGCACAGGCTTGCTGCAGGGCCAGTCGCTCATCATGGTTACCGGCAAACCAACGCATCGGCGCGCCTAGACTGCCGGTCATCTGTGCAAAACGCTGGTAGGCAAGCGCAGATGAATCTTGCGACAGATCACCGGTGCACAGCAGCACATCAATCTGCGGCTGCTGTGCTTGTACGAGCTCAATCACATGCTGCAAACTGTGCTGTGTATCCATGCCCAGCAAGCGCGTGTCTGCGCTGGCAAATAAATGGCTGTCCGTTAACTGCACAGCTGTGACATAAGGTGTTGGTGTTACGGCAACCATCTGCTACCTCAATCAAATTCATATAATGATGTGTACAGTTACTGCATCAGTCAAAGTAGCACAGAGTTAAAATCACGCTAAATATTTTCTGCAGCTCTTGGGTCTTTTAATAATTTGAGCAGCCCGCTTCTAACACTCTCCTACCGAGCAACTTTTATTCAATCCAGCGATACAACGTACGCCGCGTAATACCTAAAATATCCGCGGCATGGCGCTTATTGCCTGCAGTGGCAGCCAGCACCTGATGAATATATTGGCGCTGAACTGTCTCTAAGCTTGGCATAGCATCCACATTCAGCGGCGACTGCGGCAACTGCACGGGGGTTAGCACAGTATTGGGCTGCTCTGCGCTCTGAGTCGAGTCACGAATACGTTGCGGCAAGTGCTGCACATCAATAAAGGCTGCTTCACAAAAAGTCGCCGCACGCTCAACCGCGTTTTGCAGTTCACGCACATTACCGGGGAAATTGTAGTGTTGCAGCATACTCAGCGCAGCATCACTAAAACCTTTGATACTTTGTTTTTGCCGCGCATTAAAACGCGTTAAAAAGAAATCCGTCAG